>CAJOHW010000040.1 GCA_905234565.1 uncultured Oscillibacter sp.
CAGGCGGCCCCGGTATTTTGCCAGGGTGCTCAGGGCCAGCACCGTCTCCACGTGGAAGGCCGCGAAGGTGACTTTCAGGGTGTCCCCCCTCTGGGACACGTCGGAGATCCCCTCTAAAGCGGCGTTGGAGCGTAGCACGGCGATGTCCAGCAGGGCCAGCACGGGCTTCGGGGCCTCTCCATAGCGGTCCAACAGTTCGTCCAGCAGGTCTGAGGCGTCCTCCTCCGTCCGCACGGCGGCAATCCGCCGATAGAGATCCATGCGCTGTTCCCCGGAGGGGATATACGTCTCCGGGATGTTGGCGCTGACCGTCAAATCGGCGGTGCAGTCCAGCACTTTCGTCTCTCCCCGCTCCTCTAAGACCGCTTCCTCTAATAACTTAAGGTACAGATCATAACCTACGCTCATGAGGAATCCGGACTGTTCCGGCCCCAGCAGGTTCCCCGCCCCCCGGATCTCCAAATCCCGCATAGCGATTTTGAATCCGGAGCCAAACTCCACGTATTCCCGGATGGCGGCCAGGCGTTTGGCGGCGGTCTCCTGTAAGATCTTGCCCGGGCGGTAGGTGAGATAGGCGTAGGCCCGCCGGGCGCTGCGGCCAATGCGTCCCCGGATCTGGTGGAGCTGGGCCAGACCCATGTGGTCCGCGTCCTCGATGATCAAGGTGTTCACGTTGGGGATGTCGATGCCGGTCTCAATGATGGTAGTACACACCAGCACGTCCGCCTCCCCGTCGGACATCATGCGCATGACCTCCGAGAGATCCCGCTCCGCCATTTTGCCGTGTCCGGCCACCACCCGGGCGGAGGGCCCCAGAAGCCGCTGGATATGGGCGGCGGTGCTGTCGATGCTCTCCACCCGGTTGTGCAGATAGTACACCTGACCGCCCCGGTCCAGTTCCCGGTGCATGGCATCCTGTAACAGGCCCCAGTCGTGTTCCATCACGTAGGTCTGCACCGGCTGGCGTCCGGCGGGGGGTTCCTCTATGGTACTCATGTCCCGCAGTCCGGACATGGCCATGTTTAAGGTCCGGGGAATGGGCGTGGCGGACAGGGTCAGCACATCCACCTGGCGGCTCATCTCCTTTAGCCGCTCTTTGTGGGTGACGCCGAAGCGCTGTTCCTCGTCGATGATCAGCAGTCCTAAGTTCCGGAAGGACACGCTCTTTTGCAGCAGACGGTGGGTGCCGATGAGGAGATCCACGGAGCCCGCCCGGACGCCGTTCAAAATCCGCTTGGAGTCCTTATAAGAGGTGAACCGGGACAGGACCTCGATTTTCACTGGGAAGTTCTGAAACCGCCCCATGGCGGTGGCATAGTGCTGCTGGGCCAGTACCGTGGTGGGCACCAAAATCGCCGCCTGCCGTCCGTCCAGGATACATTTCATCACCGCCCGCAGAGCCACTTCCGTCTTGCCATAGCCCACGTCTCCGCACAGCAGCCGGTCCATGGGCCGGGGAGTTTCCATATCACGCTTGATCTCCGCCACGGCCCGCAGCTGGTCCTCCGTCTCCTCATAAGGGAAGGCGTCCTCAAACTCCCGCTGCCAGGGGGAGTCCGGGGAGAAGGCGTAGCCGGGACGCCGCTGGCGTTCGGCGTAGAGCTGGGTCAATCCCCGGGCCAGGTCCTGGACCGCCCGCTTAGCCTTGGCCTTTTGGCGGGACCAGTCCGTGCCCCCCAGTTTGTTCAGCCGGGCCGGGGCCCCGTCCTCCCCGCCGCCGATGTATTTCCCCACTTGATCCAGCTGGGTGGCGGGGACATACAGGAAATCCCCTCCGGCGTAGGCGATCTTCATATAGTCCTTTTCCACGCCGTCCACGGGCATCTTCTGAATTCCGACGAACCGGCCTACGCCGTGGCCCACATGGACCACCAGATCCCCTGGGGACAGGTCCGCGTAGGACTGGAGTTTCTGGCGGTTGGACACGGTTTTGGGCTGTTTTACGGCTTTCCGGGGGATGTCGGAGAGCTGGCCCTCTGTCAGCACCGCCAAATGGAGGAAAGGCCACTCACACCCGGCGGACAATGCCCCCAGGGCGATGCGGACCTCTCCCGGCGGGGGCAGGGCCGCGCCCTTCAGAGACAACACCGCCGGAACCCCCCGCTCCTCTAAAAGATGGTGGAGGTTCAAGGCACGGCTGTCAGAGCCGCACAGCACCAGCACGGCGGTGCCGCTGCGGCGGTACTGTTCCAGATCCGACGCCGCCGTTTCCAAACTGCCGCCGTAGGAACTGAGCTGCCGGGCATTGAGGTTCAGCAGTCCCCGGGGCCGCAGGGGATAGCGGGAAGTAGGCAGGGAATTGGCCATGACCACGGGGAAGGCGGACAGCGCCTCGTACAGTTCCTCCGCTGTCAGCTGGACCTTGGCGTACTCCCCGGGGAACAGGTCCGCCTCCATGACGGCCTCCGCGTCCTGCCGGGTCTGCATAAGGATGCCCTTGGCCCGCTCGTCCACCCGGCCGCTCTCGCAGAGGAACACCACGGCGTCCCGGGGCAGATAGGACACGCCGGAGGCCTCCTCCGGATAGACGGCGGCCAAATAGCGGTCCATGCCTCCAGGGTCCACCCCGTTTCGGAGCTGCTCTGCGTCAGACCGGAGGCGCTGGGCCAGGGCCTCCCGCTTTTTGCCGATCCGGGAGGCCAGTTTGTCCAGGGTATCCGCCAGACCAAAGACGCCGTCCTGGGCGCACCCGGGCAGGACCTCTCCGGCGGGCAGCAGCAGGACGCTCTCCACATTATGGATCCGCCGCTGGGTGCCGGGGTCGAACAGGCCCATGGAGTCGATTTCATCGTCAAAGAACTCACAGCGCACAGGCTGCTCCATCTGGGGGGAGTATACATCTAAAATGCCCCCCCGGAGGGCGAACTGTCCCGGCCCCTCCACCTCCGTGCAGCGGCTGTACCCCGCCGCCGACAGGGTTTCCGCCAGGTCGTTGAGATCCTTCCGGTCCCCGGTTTTCAGTTCCACCACCAGAGACAGCAGGAGCTTTTTGGGCAGGGTCCGGGCCATCAGGGCCCCGGGGGTGGCAATCACGGCTCCGGCTTCCCCGGACGCCATGCGGTACAGAGCGGCTAAACGCCGCTGCTCCCACTCCCGGGAGGAGATAGTACCCGGTCGGAACTGCCACTCCCGGTCCGGCAGAAGCACCGGCTCCGCTCCCGTCAGACAGCGCAAATCGGCGGAAAGCTGTTTTGCCTCCCGCTCCGTGCCGCACAAAAACACCGCCGTCCGGCCAGATCCCCGGGCCGCCGCCGCACCCACACAGGCCCGCTGTACCGGCTGCAGTCCCGTCACCGCCGCCGGACAAGCCCCCGACGTAATCCGCTGTATCAGTTCCCGGACCTCCGGGACCGTTCCCAGGGCCCGCAGAAATTCCTCCAAGGGCAGCGCCTCCTATCAAAATCCATCGCAAAAGGGGGAGGACCGCGCTTCCGGTTCTCCTCTCAGCCGTTGTAGTCGTTCATGGCCCTCTGGCAGCCATGGCGGATCACACACTCCGCCGCGTCAATGGCCCGGCCAAAGGCGTCCAGCAAAATTTTCCGGTCCGCCATAGAGGGCTCCCCGATGACCCAGTCCACCATATCTCCCCCGGGCTCCGGGGCCCCGGTACCGATTTTGATCCGGGGAAAGTCCTGGGTGCCCAGATGGGCAATGATGTTTTTGATGCCGTTGTGTCCCCCGGCGGAGCCTGTGGGCCGGACCCGGAGTTTCCCCACAGGCAGGGACACGTCGTCATAGATCACCAGGATCCGGGCGGGTTCAATGCGGTAGAACTGGGCAACGGCGCGGACCGCCTCGCCGGACAGGTTCATATAGGTCTGGGGCTTCATCACCAGACACCGGGTCCCGGCAAAAGGGATCAGGTTGTACACGGACTGGAACTTGATCCGGTTCAGCTTCACCCGCTGCTGTTCCGCCAGCAGGTCCACCGTGAGAAAGCCCATGTTGTGGCGGGTATGGGCGTACTTTTGGCCCGGGTCGCCACGATCCACTCCACGGCGGGGGGCTTCGCGCCAAAGGGCATAACAACCCTCCTTCCTCAAATCATCCCATGATACAGGGGCAAAAAACGGGAGAACGCCCACAAAGGCGGGAAAAAGCTTCCCGCCTTGCATCCTATGCCACGCTCTTTCCCATGTTCCCTGCCTTTTTACAGGGCCAGCTTCGAGATGGAGATATCCTCATAAATCCGCTCAATGGCCTCGGCAAACATAGGTGCCGCTTCCAGGTACTTCAGTTTAGAACACCGGCCTCCGTCCACGGGAGGGATGGTATCCAGCAGGGCAAGCTCCTGTATGGGGGAGTTGTTGAGCCGGTCCAGGGCGGGACCGGACAGGACCCCGTGGGACGCGCAGCTGTAGATATTCCGGGCCCCCTCCTTAATTAGAGCGTTCACCGCGTTGCACAGGGATCCGCCGGTGTCGATGAGGTCGTCCACCAGAATACAGTCATAGCCCTTCACATTGCCGATGACGTTCATGACCTCGCTGACGTTGGCCTTGGGGCGGCGCTTGTCCACGATGGCCAGGTTGGTGTGGAGCTTCTGGGCAAAGACCCGGGCCCGGGACACGGAACCCACGTCAGGGGAAACCACCATCAGATTGTCGTGGGTTTCCCCGAACTTCTGGGCGTAGTACTTGACGAAAATGGGATTTCCCACCAGGTTGTCCACAGGGATGTCGAAAAAGCCCTGGATCTGGGAGGCGTGGAGGTCCATGGTCAGCACCCGGTCCGCCCCGGCGGTGGTGATCATGTTGGCCACCAGCTTGGCGGTGATGGGATCCCGGGCTTTGGACTTCCGGTCCTGCCGGGCGTAACCAAAATAGGGGATCACGGCGGTGATGCACCCGGCGGAAGCCCGCTTGAGGGCATCGATCATAATGAGGAGCTCCATGAGGTTCTTATTCACCGGGGTGCAGGTGGACTGCACCACAAACACATCGCTGCCCCGGACCGTCTCATAGAAGGAGGCGAAAGTCTCCCCGTCTGAGAAACTGCTGACTTCGGATTCTCCCAGGGAAATGCCCATCAGGCTGCAAATTCTGCGGGCCAGACGGGGATTGGAGTTTCCGGAGAATACTTTAATACCCTTACCATGAGAAATCATACCAAGCGCCCTCTTTTCTGTGGTCTCCCTAAATCATGCACTGCCTTTATATGAATATCCCCGGCGCGGCACGTGCGAAAGTTGGGGCGCAGGCTTGGCCGGCGGCTATTGTTCCAGAGAGAGCGCCAGCCGCCCTGCCCTCTGTGACCGCAGTTTTATTATAACAAATTTTTGCGGGAAATCCAGTGCCACAGGCAAAATAATTTGGAAAAATACCGCCAAAACTTTTGGGACTTTTCCCTTTTTTTTGTGGGAGGCCACAGAAAACGGGCAAAGAGGCGGAAAAACGGCGGAAAGAGTCCCCCATCGTACCCTCTTTTCCCGGGACAGCGGCGTGGAATCGCAAAAAAATGAAATTTCTTTTCAATTTTTGGTTGAATTTGAGGCGGATTGGGTTTACAATAGCCTATGGCGGCATTGGCGCGGAAAAATGCCCTGGGGGAGGGAGAGTATGCTGAATCTCGTACTGGTAGAGCCGGAAATCCCCCAGAACTGCGGCAACATCGCCCGGACCTGCGCCGCCACGGGGAGCCGTCTGCACCTGGTCCGTCCCCTGGGCTTCGATATCTCCGACCGGGCAGTCCGACGGGCGGGGCTGGACTACTGGCATCTGGTGGAAGTGTTCGACTATGACAGCTTAGACGCCTTTTTCCGCCAGAGGCCGGAGTGTTTGGGCGATCTGTGGCTGTCCACCACCAAGGCCCCCCGGCCCTATACGGAGGCCCGCTTTACCCCCTCCAGCTGGATCTTCTTTGGAAAGGAGACGGCGGGACTGCCGGAGGCTCTGCGGCTGCGGTTCCCGGATCGGTGTGTGCGCCTTCCCATGCGGCCGGAGGCCCGGAGCCTGAATTTGAGCAACGCCGCGGCGATCCTCACCTATGAGGCCCTGCGGCAGACCGGCTTTCCGGGGCTTCGCGGCACCGGGGAGATGGCCGGATCAGCATCCTATACTCGTGAACGATAAGATTTGCCATTCGTTGCCGTGCCAGTGACCTAAAATGTTGCAAATCTTAAAAGAGCGCGAGTATAAAATCCGGTAAATCGGAAAAGAATGCGGGAACCATATGTGATTCCGGCGGCGGAGGCCGCCTGATGAATAAACAGGAGGAGGAACCCACATGAATTACAACAAGAAGACCGTCAAGGACGTAGACGTGAAGGGCAAGAAGGTCCTGCTTCGCTGCGACTTCAACGTGCCCCAGGACAAGGTGACAGGGGAGATCACCAGCGACAAGCGCATCGTCGCCGCCCTGCCCACCATCCAGTACCTGCTGGACAACGGCGCGGCCATCATCGCCTGCTCCCACCTGGGCAAGCCCAAGAACGGCCCCGAGGCCAAGTTCTCCCTGGCTCCCGTGGCAAAGCGCCTGGGCGAGCTGGTGGGCAAAGAGGTCATTATGGCCAAAGACGTGGCCGGCGAGGACGCCAAGGCCAAAGCCGCCGCGTTGAAGCCCGGTGAGATCCTGCTCCTGGAAAATACCCGCTTTGAAAAGGGCGAAACCAAGAACGACCCCGCCCTGGCCAAGGCCATGGCGGACCTGGTGGGTCCTGACGGTATCTTCGTCTCCGATGCCTTCGGCTCCGTCCACCGGGCCCATGCCTCCACCGCAGGCGTGGCCGCTTACCTCCCCGCCGTGTCCGGCTTCCTGATTAAAAAGGAACTGGACTTCCTGGGCGGCGCCATCGGCAATCCCAAGCGGCCGCTGGTGGCCATCCTGGGCGGCGCGAAAGTCTCCTCTAAGATCGGCGTCATCAATAACCTCCTGGAAATCGCCGATACCATCATCATCGGCGGCGGTATGTCCTATACCTTCTCCAAAGCCCTGGGCGGCACCGTGGGCACCTCCCTGCTGGAAGAGGACTGGCTGGATTACTCCAAGGAGATGGTCCAGAAGGCCAAGGACAAGGGCGTGAAGTTCCTGCTGCCGGTGGATACCGTGGTGGGCGACAAGTTCGCGGCGGACGCCGAGAGCAAGGTGGTCAAGGCCAGCGAGATCCCCGACGGCTGGATGGGCCTGGACATCGGGCCGGAGACCGTGAAGCTGTACTGCGACGCCGTGGCGGACGCGGGCACCGTGATCTGGAACGGCCCCATGGGCGTGTTTGAGTTCCCCCGGTTTGCCGTGGGTACCAAGGCCGTGGCGGAGGCCCTGAGCAAGACCAGCGCCGTGACGGTCATTGGCGGCGGCGACAGCGCGGCGGCTGTGGAACAGCTGGGCTATGCCGACAAGATGAGCCACATCTCCACCGGCGGCGGCGCGTCCCTGGAATTCCTGGAAGGCAAGGAGCTGCCGGGTGTGGCCTGCCTGCTGGACGCCTGAGCAGAAACGCCTAAGTCATAAACCGAACCTGCGGGGCCGCGCTGTTCGCGGCGCGGCCCCGTGATCCTTCATTCATAGGAAAACCAATGGGTACATCCAGCCTGAGCCCCAGGGCCTGCGGGCAAGAAACATATACTCGTGGATGGTACTTTTTCCCGGTTGCTGTGTCGGCGGCCTTCAGTTCCGGCAAAGCGCAAAGAGCGCGGGGAAAACATGAGGAAAAACAAGAACGCGAGTATAAAAGGAGTTTGATAGAAAATGAACCGCAGATATCGCAAGACCATCATTGCCGGAAACTGGAAAATGAACCTGACCGCCACGGAGACAAAAAAATTCGCCGAGGAACTGAAGAAAATTATGCCCCGGGCCAAGTGGTGCGAGACCGTGATCTGCGTTCCGGCCTGCAACATCACCGCCGCGGCCAAGGCGTTTAAGGATCTGCGCATCTCCATAGGCGCGGAAAACGTGTACTTTGAGCCCTCCGGAGCTTTTACCGGAGAGATCTCCGCCCCCATGCTGGCGGATCTGGGCGTGAAATACGTCATCGTGGGCCACAGTGAGCGGCGGCAGTACTTCTGCGAAACGGATCAGACCGTCAACAAAAAAGTCCACGCCGTGCTCAACGCCGGCATGAACCCCATTATCTGCGTGGGGGAGAGCTTGGAACAACGGGAGACCGGGGTGACGGACTCCTGGATTGCCCTTCAGGTGAAATGCGCCCTCAGCGGCGTGGCGGCGGAGCGTCTGCGCCACTGCGTCATCGCCTATGAGCCAATCTGGGCCATCGGCACCGGAAAAACCGCCACCGCCGAACAGGCCGGAGAGGTCTGCTCCAACATCCGCGCCACCATCCGGGGCCTGTACGGGGCGCGGGTGGCCCGCAGCGTCACCATCCAGTACGGCGGATCCATGAACCCCGGCAACGCCGCAGAACTGCTGGCCCAGCCGGATATCGACGGTGGGCTCATCGGCGGCGCGTCTTTGAAACCGGATCAGTTCCTGGATATCATCAACGCGGCCAACCAGGAATAAGCTTTTGCGGGAGAGGGTTCTCTCCCGCTTCCTGTGTGTACGGATCTCAATGCCCGTGAACGTTGTGGACTTTGCAGCGCAAAGGTCCCAGGGGTGCGCGGGAATAAAGGGGAATTCTGATGCAGAAAACACCGACCTTACTGATGATACTGGACGGCTGCGGAACCGGCGTGGACAGCGGCGCCTGGACAGCGGACCTGCCCCGGCTGGACCGGCTCCGCCGGGAATTTGCCAGCACGGTGTTGTCCGCCGCCGGGCCGGACGCGGGGCTGCCCCCGGGCGTCCGGGGAAACCGGGAGGCGGGTTATCTCCAACTGGGGGCGGGGCGGATTGTGACCCAGCCTCTTTTGTGGGTGGAGAACGCCCTGGCGGACGGCAGTTTCTATCAAAATCCCCGGCTGCTGTACGCCATGGAACAGTGCCGGGAGGCGGGAACCGCCCTGCATCTGCCCGGGCTCCTGTCAGACGACGGCTTCCATGCCCACACGGACTGCCTGTTCGCCCTGCTGCGCATGGCAAAGGACCAGGGCTTGAAACGGGTGTATGTCCACGCCTTTACAGACGGCTCCACTGGGGGAAAACTGGACGAAGTTTCCCAATACTGTCAGAACTTAGGCGTGGGAACCGTGGCCACCGTCATGGACCACCGCTTTGCCATGGATGAGAGGGAACAGTGGGATCTGGTGGAGGCGGCGTATGACACGCTGATCTATGGGGAGGCCTCCGCCGGCCCCGCCGGACCAGTCCTGCTGGACCCGGAGGGGGCCATCTCTGACCACGACAGCGTGATTTTCTGGAATCTCCGTCCGGCAAGTGTCCGGGAACTGGCCGCCGCCCTGGCGGATCCCCTGTTCAGCCGCTTCACCCGGCAGATTTTCCCCCTGCACTGCGTCAGTATGACCGCCTGCGGCGTCCCCGGCGTACAGGCAGCCTTTGGACCGCCTCCGGTGCCCCAGCGCACGCTGGGAGCCTATCTGGGCCAGTTGGGACTGACCCAGCTGCGTCTGGCGGCGGCGGAGCAGTATCCCCTGGCCACCACCTTTTTTAACGGCTGGGCACCGGAACCCTATGAAGGGGAGGAGCGGATCGAAGTTCTGCCGGAGGCTCCAGGATTTTCCGGCCATGTGAAAGCCCTGCGGAATGTGTGCCTCTCCTGCATGGAATCCGGCAGCTATGATCTCATGGTCCTGGGCTTTCCCAGTGTCCCCTTGGAGGGAGGCAGACTGGATCCCGCCGGACTGGAGACGCTGGACGCCTGTCTGGGCGTTATCGCGGAGGAGACGCTGCAAATGGGCGGCATCGCCATGATCACCTCCTGCTGTGGAGGAACGGAGGATCAGGTGCCCTTCCTGCTGTGCGGCGCGGGCAGCCACCTGCGCCCGGGACGGCTGGCGGACGTGGCTCCCACCCTGCTGGATGTCATGGGTCTGGCCTGTCCGGAGGAGATGGACGGCAGGACCTTGATTGTGGAGTAACGGGCGGATCCGGGCAAAAAACGGGTAGAGATACGGGCAGTTCCGTTTTGGCGGGAAACGGAACTGCCTGAAAACCTGTGGAATCCCTCTTGCATCCCGGGAAAAAATGTGGCATAATAGGGATGCAATCCTTAGATGGGTTTAGATAGGCTTTATGGGCAGCGGTATCGAAGTGGTCATAACGGGCCTGATTCGAAATCAGGTGAGGGGCAGCCCTCCGTGGGTTCGAATCCCACCCGCTGCGCCAAAAAAGACGCAAGGCATTAGCCTTGCGTCTTTTTAGCGCGCCCTAAGCGTGCCCTAAAAGATTTGCAAAATCTCAGGTCAATGACACGGCAACCAGAGGCAAATGGAATCGATCATGTTTTCGCGGTTTCATCAGTCGTTGTCCCAGTTGTGCCAGACGTTCTGCACGTCGTCGTTATCCTCCAGCATATCAATGAGGCGCTCCATGTTTTTCACGTCGCTTTCCCCGGAGAGGGAGATGTAGTTCTGAGGCACCATCTCCACTTCCGCGCTGGAAAAGACATAGCCCTTCCCCTCCAAGGCCTTCACCACGTCGTTGAAGCTGTCGGGATCCGTGGTGATTTCCAGAGCGGGACCGTCGGCCTCGAAGTCCTCCGCCCCGGCGTCCAGGGCGTCCTCCATAACGGCGTCCTCGTCCAGATCTCCGTCCTCATTGTCGATGACAATGACACCCTTCTTGTCAAAGGACCAGCTGACGCAGCCAATGGCCCCCAGATTCCCGTTGCACTTGTCGAAGGCGTGGCGGACCATGGGGGCGGTGCGCTGGCGGTTGTCTGTTAAGGCCTCCACAATCACCGCCACGCCGCCGGGACCGTAGCCCTCATAGGTGACAGATTCATAGTTCTCCGAGTTCCCGGCTCCCAGGGCCTTGTCGATGGTGCGGCGGATGTTGTCGTTGGGCATATTGACGGCTTTCGCCTTGGCGATGACCGTGGCAAGGCGGGAGTTGTTGTTGGGATCCCCGGAGCCGCCGCCCTCTTTCACCGCCACCAGAATCTCCTTGGCGATTTTGGTAAAGGCGGCGGAGCGCTTGGCGTCCGCCGCGCCCTTGGTTTTCTGGATGTTATGCCATTTGGAATGACCGGACATGGCAGATTCCTCCTTATATTAAATGAAGTATAATATTGTATCCACGCATTATATCGAATCCGAATGGAACCGGATCACGTCCCCGTGGACCCGGGATTTCTGGACGAGAACCTCCGGAAACGCCGCATTGATCCGCTCTATCAGCTTATCGCACACCGGATCCTCCGTGGGAAAGTGGCCCGCGTCCAGGAGATTTAAGCCCATAGCGGCGGCGTCCTGAAAGGCATGGTATTTCACATCCGCCGTCACGAAGGTGTCGCACCCGGCGTCCCGGGCGGCGGCGGCGAATTCGGAGCAGGCTCCCCCGCCCACAGCCACCCGAAAAACGGGCCGTCCTCCCTGGGCGTACCGCACCCCGGCACAGCGGAGGACGGCGGACACGCTCTGGGCGAACTCAGGCAGGTCCATGGACGCGGACAGGTGTCCCATGCGGCAGAAGCCGTCACTATTGGGGAGAATCTCCGGATCTTTTAAGCCCAGCACCTCCGCCAGGCAGTCGTTGACGCCGCCGGAGGCCCGGTCCAGATTGGTGTGCATACAGATACAGACGGTGCCGCTTCGGACCAGCCGGGTCAAAAGCGCCCCCTGGGGGGTGTCCGGCCGCAGGGACTGGACCGGGGTCCAGCGGCAGTTCATCACCGGGTGATGGGCCACGATCAGGGGAAAGCCCCCCTGTTCCGCCTCCTCCGCCACAGCCAGCGTGATGTCCAAAGCCACCAGGATCCGCGAAATCTCCCGGGCCGGATCCCCGATGAGCAGTCCCACGTTGTCCCAGTCCATGGCCAGTTCCTTTGGCGCAGACTGAAACAGCGCCGCCTCAATTTCTCCCGCCGTTGGCATTTCTCCACGCCTCCCGCATTTCCAGCAGTTCCCCCAGAATCTCCCGCAGATGGTCCGCCCGGCCAGGATGTCCGGTGCTGGCGGACCGTCCCAGGCCTGCCACGGCGTTTTGCAGCCGCAGAATGGTTTCGATGAGATAGCGGTTCCCCAGGGGGTCGTGGAGGAGCTTCGCGCCGCCGTACAGCTGGCCCAGGGTGAGAGGGCCACGGCCTCCCGATGCCTCCATCACCACATACAAAGTCTCCCGTTCCAGGGCCAGGGCCTCCCGCCGGATGGCGTAGCCGTTCTTGGACAGAAAGGACCGCAGCGCCTCCGGGCGGCTCATGGGCTGGAGCAGCAGTCGGTGGCCACCGTCGGCGGTCCAGGGAGCCTTGGACAGGATTTCCGCAATGTTTTCGCCCCCCAGTCCGGCGATGACGATGGTGTCGGCCTCCTGGGGCTGGATGCCCCCTAACCCATCGCACAGGCGGAACTGGATCCCGGCGGCACCGTACCGGCTGGCGGTGTCCCGGGCCCGGCGGAGGGGTTCCCAGCGCAGATCGCTGGCAATGCAGCTGCGCAGACGCCCTTGAAGCAGCAGCCATACCGGGAGATAGGCGTGATCCGTGCCGATATCCGCCAAAGCCGCCCCCTGGGGCACCCAATCCGCCGCCAAACGCAGCCTGGGGGTCAGTTCCAGCCGCTTTTTCAAGTCCCACCGCCTCCATAGAAAACGCATACGGTTTCTTACGTATGCGTGACGGGCTTCAGCTTACCGGCTGATTGGCCTCCTCATTCACCACTTCCAGCAGCTTGTCCACGTCCACGCCGTGAACATAGCAGGCCTCCTCCACAGTCTCCCCCAGAGAAGCGGGGCAGCCCAGGCAGTGCATTCCAATGGACAGGAAGATGGGCACGGTCTGGGGGGCGATCTCTAAGATCTCTCCAATCACGGTATCCTTGGTAATGGTAATTTTTTCCATCACGGAATCCTCCAACCTACGAAATCACAGGGGGAAAGTATGCGGGAACCGCGCAATCCCTGCCATAGTATACTCCCTAAAGGCGGAAATTTCAATAGTCAAATCGGATTTTCAGGAATCAGGCCGTCGTGTCCGGCTTTTGGCGTCGGATTGGGCCGGATTCACGGTTGCGCTTTGCCGCTGAGTTTGCTATACTATGGTTCTATCCTGGAGAGAGGAACGAGGAACCGTGCGGATTTTGGGGATTGATCCGGGCTATGCCACCATTGGCTTTGGCCTCATAGAGACTGCGGGGGGAGAGGCCCGCATGAAAACCTATGGCACCATCCGCACACCGGCGGAGGAGCCGCTGTCCAAACGCCTCCTGCAAATCAGCCAGGACATGGAGGATCTCATCGGGACCCTGAAACCCGATGCCATGGCGGTGGAGGCCCTGTTCTTCTCCACCAACCTGACCACCGGCATCGCCGTGGCCCACGGCAGGGGCGTGATTCTCTGCACGGCGGAGAAGTGCGGCGTCCCCCTGTACGAGTACACCCCCTCCCAGGTGAAGCTGTCGGTGACCGGGTACGGGAAGGCGGAGAAGAAACAGGTCATGGAGATGATCCGGCGGATCTTAAAGCTGGAATCGGTGCCCCGGCCCGACGACGCGGCGGACGCCCTGGGGCTGGCCCTGTGTCATGCCCGCAGCGTCACCTCCCGTCTGCCCCGGCAGGGCCGGGAGAACCACGGCTGGAAAAATACCATCTGACGGCAGGACAAAGCCCAGGGAGGGAAGCCATGTTTTACTATTTGGAGGGCACCATAGCGGAGTTGCTGCCCTATTTGGCGGTGGTGGACTGCGGGGGCGTAGGCTATGCCTGCAAGACCACCAGCCAGACCCTCTCCGCCTTAAAAAAAGGACAGAGGGGGAAACTCTACACCCACCTGCAGGTGGGGGACGGCATCTTTGACCTGTACGGATTTGCGTCCCTGCGGGAACTGGACTGCTTCCGGTTGCTGCTGGGGGTATCCGGCGTGGGGCCCCGGGCGGCACTGGCGATCCTCTCCACCACCACGCCGGAGGCTCTGGCCACCGCCATTGTCACCGGAGACGAGCGGTCTTTAATGGCCGCCCAGGGGGTGGGGAAGAAGATTGCCCAGAGAATCATTCTGGAATTAAAGGACAAATTGGCAAAGGACGCGGCGGCGGATTTGGGCAGGGGTCCGGCGGCCCGGGCCTTTTCCAGCAAGGCCGGGGAGGCGGCCCAGGCCCTGGCGGTGCTGGGGTACAGCGCCCAGGAGGCGGGAGCCGCTTTGAAGGACATCGACATGGACGCCCTGCCCTTAGAGGAAATTCTCCGGCAGGCGCTGAAAAAGATGGTGAAATAGATCATGGCAAAATATACGCACTACTGGAAGGGCAATTTTGACGACGCCCTGCGCCGACTGCATGAGGGCATTTTACAGGGCAGCCTGACCGCGTCCTTTGAGGACGGAGACGACTTCTCCCGCAACGGCGTCCGCTGCGCGGTGCGGGTGTATGAGCGGTACAGTATGATCGGCGGCAACCGGGTGAGTTTGAACCTGACCCTGTTTGGATACGGGGAGGATCTGTCCCTGAGCGCCATCACCTCCGGCGGCAGCCAGGCGGTGCTGTGGAAGCTCAATACCCTGGGGGAAGAGGCGTTTTTGGACAGGCTGCGGGAAATCGTGGAGACACTGTGAAACTGTGAGGAGAGATGCCCATGGCGCTGGCAAACAAATTGGGCCTCATCGACTCCGGGGAATTGTCCCGGCAGGAGGAGCGGATCAGCAAGAAGAAGGCGGTGGAACTCTTTGATCGCGGCGGGCTGGACGCCCTGGTGCCGGGGTCCTTTGCCGCCCTGGCGGAAATCCACCGGTACCTCTTCGGGGAGATCTACGCCTTCGCCGGGGAGATCCGGACCGTGAATCTGGCCAAGGGGCATTTCCGGTTCGCGTCGGCCCTGTATCTGCGAGACGCCCTGCGTCAGATCGAGGGGATGCCCCAGGAGACCTTTGACCAGATTGTGGAGAAATACGTGGAGATGAACATTGCCCACCCCTTCCGGGAGGGAAACGGCCGCAGTACCCGGATCTGGCTGGACCAGATGTTCCGGGTCTCTCTGGGGAAGGTGGTGGACTGGAGCCGGGTGGATCCGGAGGACTATCTGCTGGCCATGGAGCGCAGTCCCGTGCGGGATACGGAGATCAAGTCCCTTTTGCAAAATGCCCTCACGGACCAGGCCAAGAGCCGGGAAGTCTTTTTGAAGGGACTGGACCGCAGTTATGCCTATGAGGGCTACTGCGCATACAGGGCGGAAAACTTATCATTCCATTCATGATATCTAATAAAGGATCGGACGCTATGAGCATTGACTTTGGAAACGACATCTATGAGGAACCACTGGTGGCGAAAACCTTCCTGCAAGAGGACGCCCAGGAGGGAACCCTGCGTCCCAAAACCCTGGCGGAGTACATCGGACAGGAAAAGGCCAAGGAGAATTTGGAAGTCTTTATCCTGGCGGCAAAAAAACGGCAGGAGTCCTTGGATCATGTGCTGCTCCACGGCCCCCCGGGACTGGGGAAAACCACCCTGGCGGGGATCATCGCCCAGGAGATGGGGGTCAACCTCCGCATTACCTCCGGCCCCGCCATTGAGAAGCCCGGGGATCTGGCGGCCTTGCTGACCAATCTCAGCGCCGGGGACATCCTGTTCGTGGACGAGATCCACCGGCTGAACCGGGCGGTGGAGGAGATCCTCTATCCCGCCATGGAGGACTACGCCTTGGATATCATCGTGGGCCGGGGCCCCAGCGCCAATTCCATCCGGCTGGACCTGCCTAAATTCACTCTCATCGGTGCCACCACCCGGTCCGGACAGCTGTCCGCCCCCCTGCGGGACCGGTTCGGGGTGATTTTGCGGCTGGAACTGTACACGCCGGAGGAACTGTCCCGGATTGTGAAGCGCAGCGCCCGGATCTTAAAAGTGGACGTGGAACCGGAGGGGGCCTGGGAGATCGCCCGCCGCAGCCGTGGTACCCCCCGGATTGCCAACCGGATGCTCCGGCGGGTTCGGGACTACGCCCAGGTCCGCTCCGACGGCGTCATCACCCGCACGGTGGCGGATCAGGCCCTCACCGCCCTGGAAATCGACGCCCTGGGCCTGGACAGCGTGGACCGGCGGATGCTGGCGGCCATTATGGACAACTACCGGGGCGGCCCCGTGGGACTGGAAACCCTGGCGGCCACCATCGGGGAGGAAGCCGTAACCCTGGAGGACGTGTACGAGCCGTACCTGCTCCAGCTTGGGTTCCTGACCCGGACCCCCCGGGGCCGCTGTGTCACGGAGAAAGCCTACCGCCATTTGAACCGTCCCGTCCCCGCCTTCCCCGGAGCCGCCCTGGATCAACTGGTCATCGGCCAGACCGGAACGCCGGAAGGGACAGCTTAGTAAATTTGTGACTTTTCATAGGAAAAAGCGCAAAAAGTAAGTAAAAATTTTCCGTTCCCGCCACTCTTTGCTTGACAATTCCTTCAACAGGCAGGTATAATGACATATGCGACAAGCTGAATCGGCTGGGACTGCCTGTCCCCCCGCAGCGGCCTCTGATGAGGCTCTTTGCCGCGCTGCCGCGTCAGGAGACCGGCTGGCGGAGGAGACCCTGGTCACCCGTTACGCCTGGCTGGTCCGCAGCTGCTGCCGCCCCCTGTTTTTGGCGGGCGGGGACAGCGAGGACCTGATCCAGGAGGGTATGCTGGGCCTCATTAAGGCAATCCGGGAATTTAACGGGGAAAAAGAGGCGTCCTTCCGCACCTTCGCGGAGATCTGTATCCGCAGCAGACTGTTTACCGTGCTCCGCGCCTCCACGCGGGACAAGCATAAGGCCCTGAATCAATCCATCTCGATCCACGCACCTGACTTTGACAGCAGTTCCTACACCTCTGGTAGCAGCAGTATGGCGCAGCGTAATCCCGAGGAGTTCCTCATCGACAGGGAGCACACCGCCGCCCTCTTATCCGGTGTCCGGAAACAGTTGTCCGAATTTGAAGCGAAAGTTTTGGGGTACTATTTAGACGGCCTCTCCTGCCGGGAGATCGCCGCCGCCGTGGACAAGCCCCCCAAATCCGTGGACAACGCTGTGCAGCGAATCCGGCGCAAAGTCGCACAGCGGATTCTTTCCGGCGACATCAGCGCGAGCTGAACGCAATATATCTTTTTCAAAGAGAGGGTAAGACAACATGTACGAAGACAAGATCCTGGTTTGCAAAGAGTGCGGGAACGAGTTCGTCTTCACGGCGGGCGAACAGGAGTTCTATGCCGAGCGCGGGTTCCAGAATGAGCCTCAGCGCTGCAAACCCTGCCGGGATGCCCGCAAGAACGCTGCCCGGGGCCCCCGGGAGTATTTCACCGCAGTGTGCGCCAACTGCGGCGGCGAGGCCCGGGTCCCCTTCGAGCCCAAGTCTGACCGTCCGGTCTATTGCAGCGAGTGCTTTGCCAGAATGCGGGAGCAGGCATAATCCTCCGGGAACAGCCATAGGGCGGAGTATGGCAGATAAGCCCAGCCGGGTCAGGCTGGGCTTTTCCCATAGATTGTCCTTACAGAAACACACCACACAGAGACACCAGGGAGGCGGATGGAATGGACCCGTATATTTTTATCAGCTACTGCCGCAGGGACAAAGACCGGGTGGTCCCCCTGATCAGAGCCATGCAGCGGCGGGGATACCGCGTGTGGTATGACAAATACATAGACGCCGGGGATCCGTGGGAAGATGTGCTTGCGAAAAAAATCCCGGACTGCGCAGTCTTTCTTTCCTTCCTCTCTCCGGCGTATTTCCAGTCGGACCGCTGTAAACAGGAGGTCAAACACGCCCGCCGGGAACATTGCCGGATAGTGCCCGTATGGCTGGATGAATTGCAAACGCCTACGGAGTTCGCTTTCCTCGTCAAAGAGTATAACGGGTTTCGTATCCCCTCCGGCGGTCCTGACGGCGCGCTTCTGGATTGGATGGACAGCAAACCCGCATTCCGGCCCTGCCGGGGCGATGAAGAACCGGAGCCGC
>CAJOHW010000041.1 GCA_905234565.1 uncultured Oscillibacter sp.
CCCCCGGAAAAATCCGGGGGGATGCCCGTATCTTAGAATTTTTTTGCGAAAATCCGGGGAGAATGGAAAAAAGCTCTTGCAACAGGGCGTCAACGGCGTTATAATGCGGATACAATTCATAGCGGTTCAATAGGAATTTATATTCGCGCTCTTTAGGATTTGCTGGATCGCAAGTTATTGTCACGGCGGCCGGCGGCAAATCTTATCGTTCACGAGTATGGCATTCTGCCCCCGAAGCGGCTGCGCCGGGGGAGCCGGTTTGGAGGTTTCATATGGCAAAAGAACTATTAAACGTACGGGATCTGCACGTGACCGTAGAGGACCGGGAGATTCTGCGGGGAGTGGACTTCACGGTCCGGGCGGGGGAGACTCACGTCCTCATGGGGCCCAACGGCGCGGGAAAATCCACCTTCGGCAACGCCCTCATGGGAAACCCCGCCTACCATGTGACAGGCGGAGAGGCGTCCTTCCAGGGACAGGACCTGCTGGGGCAGAGCGTCAGTGAGCGGGCGAAAAACGGATTGTTCATGTCCTTCCAAAACCCCCTGGAAGTGCCGGGGATCTCGTTGGAGAACTTCATGCGCACCGCCCTGGAACAGCGTACCGGACAGCGGATCCGGATCTGGGACTTCCGCAAGGATTTGAAAGCGGTACTGGGCGTCTTGCAGATGGACCAGTCCTACGCCCGGCGGGATTTGAACGTGGGCTTCTCCGGCGGGGAGAAGAAGAAGGCGGAGATCTTACAGCTTTTGATGCTCAAACCCAGCTTAGCGATTTTGGACGAGACGGACTCCGGCTTAGACGTGGACGCCGTGCGGACGGTGTCCCGGGGGGTGGAGGAGTTCCAGAAGAACCAGGACGCCGCCCTGATCATCATCACCCACTCCACAGGGATCCTCTCCTCTCTCCATGTGGACCGGGTCCATGTGCTGGTGGAGGGGAAAATCGTGGCGGAGGGAGACGCCTCCCTCATTGACGGGATCAGCAAAAACGGGTTTGTCGCTTATGAGGGGGCCGCCCATGCGTGAGGAAAAGACTGCGGTAGCGGATGTAAACCGGGCGTTTTACGACTTCCGCTATGAGGAAAAGGACGTGTTCAAGGTGGAGGAGGGCCTGACCCCCGCCATCGTGGAACAGATCTCCCGGGAGAAGGGGGATCCCAAGTGGATGCGGGACTTCCGTTTGCGGTCCCTGGAAATCTACAATCAGATGGGAATGCCGGACTGGGGCCCGTCCATTGAGGGGCTGGATATGGGGAACATCGTCACCTATGTGCGGCCCAACACCAGGATGTCCGCCTCCTGGGAGGAGGTCCCCCAGGATATCAAGGATACCTTTGAGCGCTTAGGCATCCCCCAGGCGGAGCGGGATTCCCTGGCGGGAGTGGGGGCCCAGTACGACTCGGAACTGGTGTACCACAATGTGCGCGCCGAAGTGGCGGCCCAGGGCGTAGTATACACGGATTTGGAGAGCGCCCTCCACGGCCCTTACGCCGAACAGATCCGCACCCATTTTATGAAGCTGGTGCCCCCTACGGACCACAAGTTCGCCGCGCTGCACGGGGCGGTGTGGAGCGGCGGATCCTTTGTGTATGTGCCGCCGGGGGTCTCCGTGGAGATTCCCCTGCAGTCCTATTTCCGGCTGAACTCCCCGGGGGCGGGGCAGTTTGAACACACCCTGATCCTGGTGGACGAGGGGGCCAATTTGCACTTTATTGAGGGCTGTTCCGCGCCAAAATACAACGTGGCCAACCTCCACGCCGGGTGTGTGGAACTGTACGTGGGGAAGAACGCTACCCTGCGCTACTCCACCATTGAGAACTGGTCCCGGAATATGTACAACCTGAACACCAAGCGGGCCCGGGTGGAAGAAGGGGGCAAGGTGGAGTGGATCTCCGGCTCCTTCGGCTCCCATGTGTCCTACCTGTACCCCCAGAGCAACCTGGTGGGGGCCGGGGCCCGGGCGGAGTTCACGGGCATCACCTTCGCGGGCCGGGATCAAAATTTGGATACCGGCTGCAAGATGGTCCACAGCGCCCCCCGGACATCCTCCTATGTCAACACCCGGTCCATCTCCAAGGACGGCGGCGTCAGCACCTTCCGCAGCGCCGTGGTGGTGAACCGGCAGGCGGAGGACAGCAAGTCCTCCGTGTCCTGCCAGTCCCTGATGCTGGACAGCGGCTCCCGGTCCGACACCATCCCCGCCATGGATATCCACACCGCCCGGACGGACATCGGCCATGAGGCCCGGATCGGGCGCATCAGCGACGAGGCGGTGTTCTACCTCATGAGCCGGGGGCTCTCAGAGGAGGAGGCCCGGGCCCTGATCGTCAGCGGCTTCGCGGAAAACGTGTCCAAGGAACTGCCCTTAGAGTACGCCGTGGAGATGAACAACCTGATCCGCATTGAGATGAAAGGATCCATTGGATAAGGAGGGCAGAGGGATGAAAGAAACATTGACGGTAAACCAGCCCCTCGCCAATACCTACCGCTGGCTCCGGTCCAACGGCACGGAGATCGAGCCCTTCCAGGCCAAAGGCTCTCTGGCCATTGCCTGGGAACAGGATGAGTTCGTCCGGGAGAGCGCCGTGTCCATGGAGGACCTGAAAACCGGCATGGGCCTGGAACTGAAGCGCCTGACCGGCGGTGCCGTCCCCTTTTCCCACAGCTTCACGGCGGAGCCCTGTGCGGACACGGTTCTGCGCCTGCGCCTTGGCCTGAACCGGGACGCCGGTCCCCAGCACAGTGCCCTGCGTCTGCGGGCGGAGACGGGCTGCCGTATGACGGTGGTGGCGGACCTATCGGCGGCGGGCGGCGGTGCGGGACTGGCCGCCCTCCAGACCAAGGCCCTCATCGATGAGGGGGCGGTGCTGCGCCTGGTGCTGATCCAGCGCTTAGGGGCGGAGGACACATTTTTGAACGATTTGGGTGTCCGGTGCGCCGAAGGAGGCCGGTTTGAGTATGTGCGGCTGATCCTGGGCGGGCACAAGACCATAGACGGCTGCTCCGCCGCCCTTGCCGGGGACCGCAGTGCCTTTACAGCGGAGATCGGCTACCGCTTAGGCGGAGAGGACCTGCTGGATATGAACTATGAGGCCGTCCACACGGGAAAGCGGACGGAGTGCGCCATCCGGGCCTCCGGGGTGCTGCGGGACCGGGCGGATAAGCTGTTCCGGGGAACCATCGACTTCCGGAAGGGCTGCGCCGGGTCCGTGGGCAACGAGACGGAGGACGTGCTGCTTATGGACGATACGGTCCGATGCCGGACGGTGCCTGTGATCCTCTGCGGGGAAGAGGACGTGGAGGGCAACCACGGGGCCACCATCGGGCGGCTGGATGAAAACCTGATCTACTATTTAGAATCCCGGGGCATGGCCCGGGAGGCCATAGACGAGATGTGCGCCCAGGCCAGGATCGACGCGGTGGTCCGGAAGATCCCGGACCCGGAGACCATCCGGAAGCTGTTCCCGTGGCTGGCGGAGGATGAGGAGGCGGCCCTATGACTGCCGTCCAGGAACTGCGGAAAGAATTCCCCCTGCTGGCGGGGCACCCGGAACTGGCGTATCTGGACAACGCCGCCACAGCCCAGCGGCCCCGGGCCGTGCTGGACGCCCAGCGGCGGTTCTATGAGGAGGACAACGCCAACCCCCTGCGGGGGCTGTACGACCTGAGCCTCCGGGCCACGCAGGCCTATGAGAACGCCCGGGAGACGGTGGCGGAATTCCTCCACGCCCGGGAACCGGAGGAGATTCTTTTCACCCGGAACGCCAGCGAGAGTTTGAATCTGGTGTCCCACAGCTGGGGGGTGTTCCTGGAACCGGGGGACGAGATCCTCATTACGGTGATGGAACACCACAGCAATCTGCTCCCCTGGCAGCAGGCGGCCCGGCGGACGCAGACGCCCCTGAAACTGAACTTCCTGGAATGCGGCCCGGACGGAACCATTTCCGAGGAGGCCTTCCGATCCGCCCTGACCGAACACACCCGTATCGTGGCCATGACCCAGGTGTCCAACGTCCTGGGGGTGGAGAACGATGTGAAGCGCTTCGCCGCCATGGCTCACGCGGCAGGGGCGGTGTTCGTGTGCGACGCCGCCCAGAGCGTACCCCATATGCCCGTAGACGTACAGGATTTGGACGTGGACTTTCTGGCCTTCTCCGGCCACAAGATGTGCGGTCCCATGGGCATCGGCGTGCTGTACGGCAAACGGGCCCTGCTGGAAAAGATGCCCCCCTTCCTGTACGGCGGAGAGATGATCGAGTACGTCACCCGGGAGGACGCCACTTACGCGGAAGTTCCCCACAAGTTTGAGGCCGGCACGGTCAACGCCGCCGGAGCTGTGGGACTGGCGGCGGCGGTGAAGTTCTATCAGGATCTCGGCATGGACGCCATTGTCCAGCGGGAAGAACACCTCAGCGCCCTGGCCTTGGAGGCTCTCAGCGCCGTTCCTCACCTGCATCTCCTGGGGTCGGCGGATCCCAAAAACCGCCACGGGATCTTCACCTTCACCCTGGACGATGTCCATCCCCACGACATTGCCCAGGTCCTCAATGGGGACGGCGTGTGCATCCGGGCGGGACACCACTGCGCCCAGCCCCTGCTGGCCTCCCTGGGGCTTCCCTCCACCGCCCGGGCAAGCCTTGCCTTTTACAACACGGAGGAGGAGATCGGGCGTCTGGCGGAGAGCCTGTCCACGGTGAGAAGGAGGCTGGGCTGTGGAAACTGACAAGCTGTTTTACAACGAGATCCTGCTGGACCACCAGCGGCGTCCCGCCCACAAAAAGGACCTGCCCGAGGCCAATCTGGAACTGCGGGGGGTAAACCCCAGCTGCGGGGACAACATCCTGCTGAAGCTGAAGGTAGAAGACGGCGTCATCACAGACGGGGCCTATACGGGGGACGGGTGTGTCATCTCCCAGGCGTCGGCGGACATGATGCTGGATCTGGCCATTGGGAAACCCAAACAGGAGGCCCTGCGGCTCTGTGAAATCTTTTTGCGGATGATCAAGGGCAAGGTGACGGAGGAAGAACTGGAGGAACTGGAAGAGGCCTCCGCCCTGCTGGACGTGTCCCATATGCCCGCCCGGGTGAAATGCGCGGTGCTGGGCTGGCGGACCATGGAGGCCCTGCTGTCGCCGCCGGAAGGCGGGGAACCGGGATGCTGATCTCCACGCGGGGCCGATATGCCCTCCGGATCCTCACCGATATGGCGGAGCGCCACTCCGGGGAGTTCCTTCCCTTGAAGGAACTGGCCCAGAGGCAGAATCTGTCGGAGAAATACCTGGAATCCATCATCCAGAGTTTGGTCAAAGGGGGCCTGCTGGAAGCGGCCCGGGGCAAGTGCGGCGGCTACCGCTTCGCCCGGACCCCGGAGGATGTGACGGTGTGGGAGGTGCTGAGCCTGACGGAGGGCTCCCTGGGGGCTGTGGGCTGCCACTGGGAGGGAGAGGCGGCCTGTGAGCGGATGTCAGAGTGCCGGTCCGTGCCCCTGTGGCAGGGGCTGAACCGGGTGATTCAGGAGTACCTGTCCGGATACACCGTGGCGGATCTGGCCCGGTCCGGCCCGGAGGAAACGGCGTAAAACAACACAAGAGGCTGTCCCGTTCTTGCGCGGGACAGCCTCTTGTGCATTTTGTTTATTCTTTTTCCACCGCCACCCGGTAGAAGATCTCGTCCAGGGGCAGGGACAGGTCCGGAAACAGGGTGCAGGGTACCTGGGTGGGGATCGCGGCGATCTCCTCCTCCTTCATGTGCCGGAGAATGAAGGAAGGGTACAGGGTGTACACATCCCGCAGGACAAATTTGCCCTCCTCCAACACGTACTGCTCCACGGACCGGGCCTCCGGACTGACGATCCAGTACTCCCGGACGCCGTGCCTCTCATAGACCGCCATTTTATGCCCCCGGTCGTACCGGGCGGTACTGGGGGACAGCACCTCCACCACCAGATCCGGCGCGCCGTGGACGCCGTCGTGCCGGACCTTGTCTGGATCGCACACCACCATGCCGTCCGGCTGATACTCCTCCGTGTCGTCCTCCAGGAACAGAGCCTCCCGGTCCGGAAAGTATTCGCAGGTCCGGCTCCGCAGATAATGCCCGAACAAATAGGCAATGTTCCGGGCTGTCCGGTTGTGGTCGGATGTCGGTGAGGCCAGCATCACCAGTTTTCCGCCGATGATCTCTACCTCGGGTTCCCATTGATACGCAAGATTCCCGTTCATATGCCGCTCCCTTCTGCCCCGCGGTCCGGCGGGGCGGTTTCCTGGTCTTCTGTTTGCTCGTCCACCTGGGGGCTGTGGGCCAGACGCCAGCGCAGTCCGGAATAGCGCCGGGTCTGGCGGTTGTTCTCCGCCATGGCCTGTAACACCGCGTCGTCCCCCACCACAATCAGCAGTTCCCTGGCCCGGGTCAGGGCCGTGTACAGCACACTGCGGCTCATGAGGGACTTTGCCGCCGGAAGGGCCGCGAAAATGACACACCGGTACTCGCTGCCCTGGGACTTGTGGACCGTCATGGCGTAGGCCAGCTCGATCTCCCCCAGCATTTCCAGGGAATAGGCGGCGGAGCGGCCCTCAAAGTCCAGAACCATCCACTGTCCGGAGGGGTCAATCTCCCCCACGCGGCCAATGTCCCCGTTAAAAATCCCCGCGCCCTCGGTGCCGTCCCCCCGGGTCCAGGAGACGTTGTAGTCGTTGCGGTTCTGCATGATCCGGTCCCCCTCCCGGAAGCGGCGGTGTCCCCACACCAGTTCCCGCTTCTTTCCATCGGCGGGGTTCAGGGCCTCTTGCAGCATCTCGTTTAAGCGCTCCGTGCCGCAGGGGCCCTTCCGGGTGGGGGTGAGGACCTGGATCTGGTCCGGAGGCAGGCCCATCTTCTGGGGCAGACGGGTTTTGCACAGGGACGCCACCGTGTCCGCCGCCCGGAGGGGATCCCGCCGGGCCAGAAAGAAGAAATCCCCCTGGTCATTGGAGAGCCTGGGCATCTGTCCCAGATTCACCGCGTGGGCGCTGCGGATAATGGCGGACTTCTCCGCCTGCCGGAACACCTCCCGGAGAAACACAGTCTGGATCCGGCGGCTGCGGATCAGGTCGGAGAACACGTTCCCCGCCCCTACGGAGGGCAGCTGGTCCGCGTCCCCCACCAGCACCAGCCGGGTGCCCGGCTTCACCGCCCGCAAAAACGCCGCGAAAAGCGGCAGGTCCACCATGGACATCTCGTCCACCACCACGGCGTCCGCCTCTAAGGGCTCCTTCTCGTTCCGGGAAAAGGTGATCTCCTGGACGGCCTCGTCCCGGCCCATGCCCAGAAGCCGGTGGAGGGTCTGGGCCTCCGTCCCCGCCGCCTCCCCCAGACGCTGGGCCGCCCGGCCTGTGGGGGCCGCTAAAAATACCCGCAGTCCCATGCGGCGAAACAGGGCCACAATCCCCCGGACCGTGGTGGTCTTCCCGGTGCCGGGACCGCCGGTCAGCAGAATCACGCCCTCCCGGGCCGCCAGTTCCACCGCCTGCCGCTGGTACGGCGCGTAGGTAACCCCCTGGGACTGCTCAATCTCCCGGATCACCCGGTCCGCCTGCCAGCCTTTGTCCGCCGCCGCGCTGAGAAGCAGGTTCAGTTTCGCGCAGGACTGGACCTCGTCCCGCCAGAGCCTGCGGAGATAACAGGCGGCCTCCTTCGCCACGGTCCGCCGCACTACGGCGCCGCTGTCAATCAGGGCATCCACGGCCTTTTCCGCCAGCTCCGGATTGCAGTCCAGCAGCCGTGCGGCGGCCAGGGCCAGCTTGCCCTCTGGCAGAAACACATGGCCGTTGCCCTCGTTGTGCCGCAGTTCAAACAGCACCGCCGCCTGAATCCGGGCGTCGCAGTCCGCGGGAAATCCTAAACCCATAGCGATCTCGTCCAGGATGGAGAAGGGCACCCCGTCGCCGCTGAGCAGGTAGGGGTTCTCCCGGATGGCGGCCAGGGCCTCGTCCCCGTACCGCTCCCGCAGACGCACCGCCAGCACCGGCGGCAGTTCGTGCTGGGCCAGAAACTCCATGAGCCGCCGCAGTCCCATGGTCTGATGGAACGCGGCGGAGATGTCCCGGGCCTTCCCCGGCGTGATGCCCCGGAGGCCGCACAGCTCTCCCGGATTCGATTCCAGCACTTCCAGCGCCCGGTCCCCAAAGGCGTCCACAATCCGCTTTGCCAATGCGGGGCCGACGCCCTTGCACACCCCGGAGGACAAAAAGGCCAGCACCGCCGCCTTGTCCTCCGGCAGACGGCGGTCCAGTTCCACCGCCCGCAGCTGCTGTCCGTGTTGGGGATGGGTCTCCCACACCCCGGACACCGCCATGCCCTCTCCCGGGGCGGCGGAGGGGATGCACCCCACCACCGTGACGATCTCCCCCTCCTCCGTCAGGAGCCGTATCACCGCGTATCCGTTTTCCGGGTTCTGGAAAATCACGCTATGTACAATCCCCTCCACCGGTTCGTCCACGCCGCTCCCTCCTCTTTTTTAGCGCGTTTTTTTAGCCCGCCCCTCATCCGGCCCTTCGGGCCACCTTCCCCCCACAGGGGGAAGGCTTTTGCTCTATCAGTTCTGAAAGCCGCTTCAAACTTCGGTGTCTCCTATCGAATCCGGAACTCCGCCGCGTCCGTTACCACGGCCCCCTCCTCCCGGAGGGCAAAATACTCTGCCAGACGCCGGGCCTCGGCGGTCATACCGCAGTCCGCCAGCACCAGCCTTGCCCCCGGCAGACGGTGGAGCAGCCAACGCAGTTCCCGCACGTCCTGTTCCATGGCCGGGGCGTCCCCTTGCAGGGGAAGCACCAGCGTCAGCCCCGGGATCACGGACCGGCCGCCGTGGAGCAGGGCCGTCCCCGCCAGCCACACCACACAGGCAATCCCCACCGCCGCGAAAAAGGCCAGAATCCCGTCCTGCAATGCCGTCATGTTCATCACCTCAGCCCAGCCTATGCCCAGAAGGCGCAAAGGTGAAAAAGCGGCCCGTTTTTTACCGGGACAGGTCCAGTTCCGCCAGAATGGCCTCCTCCCTGGACCGCATCCGCTCCTTTTCCTCCCCCTCGTCCATGTGGTCATAGCCCAGGAGATGAAGTACCGAGTGGACCGCCAAATAGGCCAGTTCCCGCTCCCGGGAGTGGCCATATTCCCGGGCCTGGGCGGAAACCCGGTCCAGGGACACCGCCATGTCCCCCAGGGGCACCAGGCCCGTCTCCGGATCCGCGTCGGCGTGAGAGGGCAGAACCCCCGGCGTGAGATCAAAGGCGGGAAAACTCAGCACATCCGTGGCGGCGTCCACCCCCCGGGATTCCCGGTTGATCGCCCGGATTCCGGCGTCGTCCGTCAGCAGCACGTCCACCTCACAGGGAAAGGCAATGCCCTCCGCCGCCATGGCCGTTGCAATCACCCGGCGCAAAAACGCCGCCAGGTTCTCATCGACCTCAGAGGCTGTCTCCGACGCAATCACAATCTCGTGTCCGCCCTTCATCCCCGTTTCCCTCCATCTCTGTTCTTATGCCGGTTCTCATAGGCGGCGTAGGCCTGGACAATCCGCTGGACCATGACGTGGCGCACCACGTCCGCGTCCGTCAGCGTGCAGATGCCGATGCCCTCCACGTTCCGGAGTACCCGCATGGCCTCTTTCAAGCCGGAAGTCTTGCCCTCCGGCAGGTCAATCTGGGTGGCGTCCCCGGTGATGACAATCTTGGATCCAAAGCCCAAGCGGGTCAGGAACATCTTCATCTGTTCCCGGCTGGTGTTCTGGGCTTCGTCCAAAATGATGAAGCTGTCGTCCAAAGTGCGCCCCCGCATATAGGCCAAAGGTGCTACCTCTATGTTTCCCCGCTCCACGTACTTTTGATAGGTCTCCGGCCCTAAGAGGTCAAACAGGGCATCGTACAGGGGGCGGAGATAGGGATCCACCTTGCTTTGCAGGTCCCCAGGCAGAAAGCCCAGCCGTTCCCCGGCCTCCACCGCCGGACGGGTCAGGACAATCCGGTTGATCTGCCGGTCCCGGAAGGCCTGGACCGCGGCGGCTACCGCCAAATAGGTCTTGCCGGTGCCCGCCGGGCCTACGCCGATGGTGACAGTGTTCTTCAGCACGGACTGGATATACTCCTTCTGCCCGATGGTTTTGGGTTTCACGGGACGGCCTTTGGCGGAGACGCACAGCACATCCCCGGCCAGTTCCGGAATGCGGCTGCCCTTGCCGGAGCGCACCAGAGAGGCGGCATAGCGCACGTTCTGCTCCCCGATGGCCTCCCCCCGGGCGGACAGGGCCAGCAGTCCCTCCACCGCCTGACAGGCCATGGACACGTTTTCCGGCTCTCCGTCCACCCGCACTTCCCCGTCCCGGGCGCTGACCGTGACGGAGAACTCCTTTTCCAACAGCCGGATATTGGCGTCAAAGGATCCGAAGATATCCACGGCCTGTTCCAGCCGCTCGATGCTGATGCTCTGTTCCAAGGGCATTCCCTCCGTTTCTTCCCCTTCCACAGAGAGGGGTTTCTTTTGTAATCATGCGGGGATAGAGCTCTCACGGTTCCCCGGACAGCTCCATGGGCACCCGGACGCCGATTTCCTCCACGCACTCCGCCGTCAAGGTTACTTCCAGGGCGTCCCCCCGCTGGCGGGCGGACACCAGGGCGGACCGGACCTCCCCATAGGGGGCCGCCTCCCGTTCCAGCTGGCTCCGAAGGGCCGCCTCTCCCCGCCGCTGGGCCTCCGCGGCCCGGATGGACATCGGAACCGATTCATAGAACCGGTACTGTTCCCGTACCAGCGTCAGAGGCAGGGGGACGCCGAAAAACCGTAACGGCACACGCTCTGTCATTTTATCATATTCTCTCCCCGCTTCCAACCCCGCAACCCCCCGATTGGAAAAGAATTTTATCCGCCGCCGCCCCAAAATCAGGGACAGCCCGGTCTTTTCTACCCCGGTGGGCTGTTTTTCCACGCTTTTCAGGGAAACCACCGTGGTGAGAGAATGCCAGGTCCTTGCCTTCACGGATCCGTGTCCCGGCATGACCCGGACCGTTCCGGTGGTTTCCAGTTCCTCCCGGCCGCTGATGAGAAGCTGTCCCGCCGTCACCGTCATGCCCGGCAGTACCGCCGCCTCCCCGTCCAGGGCCTGGACTTCCAGCACCAGCCCGTCCCGGCGGGCAATGACATTGGAAGGCGTCCGCAGATCCGCGATCTCCGGCGGCTCCCTCCGCTCCCGGACCTGCACGTGGGCCCGGCACCCGGACACGTTCACCGCAATCCATTGCAGTTCCGGAATCTCCAAAAGCACGTGGTTTCGCAGATCCTCCCCGTCCACCACCAGGCCAAAGGACCCCAGTCCCACCCCCTGGCGCTCTAAGGCCCGGAGGATCCGTTCCTCCGGCACCGTCTCGTTGCCCTGGATCTCAAAGTCCCAGATAAAAAAAGATCCCAAAAAAAGCGCCGCCCCCCACACCGCCAGGGTAATCGCCAGGGCGGGACGGTTCCAGAGCTGGGCGGCCAGGTAGGGCACCCCGGATCGCTCCAAGACCCGGAATTCACAGCCTAAGGATGCCGCTTCCTCCCGGAGACTTTTCCAATCCCGGCGGGACAGCCGGAGGGAGAAGGCCGTGGGGGACTCCCAGGAGAGATCCCAGAAGGACAGCCCCCTCCGGGCGCACAGGTTCATTACCCGCTCCGGATACCCGCACTCCACCCGGACCCGGACCTGTCCCCCTAAGCGGCTCAGCAGTTTATCCAGCATGGTCCACCCACTCCACCGTCCGGATGTGCCCGCCCAGGCGCAGTTCTCCGCCGGTCATAGCCAGAAGCGTCAGGTTCTCCCCGCCCACCCGCAGGACGCCATGAGGGGTATTGGCGTCGATTTGTTCCGGGCTGTAAGAGAGCAGGCCCGTGTGGGTTTCCAAATACAGCTGCCGGGATCCTATCAGCTCCACACGGGGCAGTCCCGCCACCACGTCCGCCGGGAGATCGAACATCTCCGCCACAGCCCCCAGCATTCCCCTTGCCTTGTCCATGCGCCATCACCTCGCCCCTACTCTATGACGCCTCGTTAGGAAACTTGCCCGCATACGCCCCCGGTCCGGCGCATAGAGTGGCCCTGGTGATGCGGTATGACAAAACAACTTCGCCGGGGCGCAGTGCTGCTTCTGTGCGGCGGACTGCTTCTGTGGTTTTTAGGGGATCCGGATACGGTCCGGCAGGCGGCGTGGGAGGGACTGCGGCTGTGCGCCCGGTCCGCCGTCCCCGCCCTGTTCCCCTTTCTGGCGGTGACGGGTCTGCTGATCTCCCAGGGGTTCGGGGAGTGGGCGTCCCCCCTCTTCTCCTCCCTTATGGCCCTGTACCGTCTGCCAGGGGCGGCGGGCAGCGCCCTGGCCCTGGGCTTTCTGGGGGGCTATCCCGTGGGGGCAAAGGCGGCGGCGGACCTGTACCGACGCCGTGCCCTGACCCGGGAGGAGGCGGAACGGCTTCTGGGTTTTTGCAACAACGCCAATCCCGCCTTTCTCATCAGCGTCTTAGGGGCGGGGGTCTTTGAGAGCGTCCGAGCGGGGATCTGGCTTCTGTGCATCCATATGGCCTCCGCCCTGCTGACGGGGTTCCTGTTCCGGGGAACGGACCGGCCCTCCCGAAAAGAGATCCCCCTGCCTCCGGATCCGCCGGAACCCTTCCTCACCGCCTTTGTCAACGCCGTCACGTCCGCCGCCGGGTCCATGGTACGGATCTGCGGCTTTGTGACGTTTTTCTATGTACTGGCCTCTCCCTTACGGGATCTGCCCTGGCCCTGGGCAGCCCTGGGGACGGGGTGCTTGGAGCTTTTTTCCCTGACGCCCCTCCTGTCCCCGGACGCCTTTGGCTTCGTCGCCGCCGCCGCCTTTTCCGCCTGGGGGGGACTGGGGGTCCAGTGCCAGACGGCGGCGGCCATCGCGGACAGCGGCCTGTCCCTGCGAAACTGCGTCCCCGGAAAGGCCGCTCAGGCGGTGATCGCCGCCGGGCTGGCGGGAATCGCGGCGGGATGGGTGCTGTGAGAGGCCCTTGTCCAGCGCTTTGTGTGGACGGCCTCACCCGCCCCCTTCGGGAGCACCCTCCCCAGAGGGGAGGGCTTTGGTTTTGTTTTTTCTCCAACGCGAAAAATCTCCGCCCCGTTGGGGGCGGAGATTTTGATTGAAAAAGAAACGCTTACTTTGCCCGCTGGCCCTGCTGTTCCTTGGCCCGGATCTCCCGCATGGCATCCCGGTGGGACAGGTTGATGCGGCCCTTCTCGTCGATCTC
>CAJOHW010000042.1 GCA_905234565.1 uncultured Oscillibacter sp.
GACAGCGTAAATCTGAACAGTGACACCAGTAATATCACGAACATTTATCTGAAACTGGGCAGTCTGAGTGTGGATAAGGCCAATTCCTCTCTGGTTGTGGAAGGCCAGGACAGTACGCAGACGGTGCTTTCCAATAACCAGACCGCTTCTGTGGCGGTGAAAGGGACATTTTACCAAATCATTGGGCCAGTGAGGCTGAACGACAAGACGACGATTGGCTCGGGCAATGTCACCATCACAGGCGCGGCCAGTACCGACGGCGCGAAAGACCTGATCATTCGAGGCGGCGCCGCCAGCCTTTCCGGCGCGTTCGGGGATGTGGAGGTCTACGGCGGAACCATCAGCATTGCGGGCGATACTTATATGAAGTCGCTGAAAATTACCAGCGGCGAAATTAACGTTGGAGCCAAGAAGACGTTTTGCGTCGGTGGGCAGTCCGTCAAGCCGGAAGCGGGCGTAAAATTCACCGCTTCTGAATGGGCAGGCGGCGCGGATACGAACCCGACCCTTCCGGTCTCCAACGACGGCTACGCCAATGTCAGCGGAACATGGCTGCTGAGCGGCGACGCCAAAATCCTGGGAGCGCAGACGCCTACATTTACGGGCGGCACTTTTACATGGAGTACGGACAACTCCGTCAGTGACGCCATGTTTATTGTTCCCTCCGGAAGTACCCTGACGCTGGCGGACAATACCGCCGGCACACCCCATAAAGTAGAAATTATCGGTCCGACGGCGGCGGGAAATCTCAATATCGGCAAAGGGTACAAGGTCACTGTAAACAGTACCAGGAGCACTGCGGCGACGCAGATTGGGAATCTCACCGTCAACGGAAACAACAGCTCTGTGACACTCTCCGACAAACTGACGCAGATGGGCGACCTGACGGTCTCCGCCGGAACGGTGACTCTGGCGTCAAATGAAGCGCTCACGGCGGGGAGCGTCACGCTCAACGGCGGCGATCTGGTCTTTTCGTCCAATGCCCAGATCACGGGCGGGGACCAGAGAGCCTTTCAGAATCAGGCGTCGTCCCCCATCACCCTGAAAGAGTGGGGAACGCTGCCAAATGGGGCCCAGACCGCCCTTTACGGCGAGTGGAACCTGCCGGAAGGAGTTTCCGCCACGGTCAGCAGGGCGGAAGGAAGCGGAGCCCCCACCGTTGTAAACGGTCTGGGCGGTACCCTGACACCCTCCGGCGAGAATGTGTACGGCAAGGGATATTTTGCGGATCTAAAACTCAGTGCCAATAGTCCCCTGACGATGGAGATGGGCAGCACTGTTTGTACGGAGCAGAACTCCATTTATACAGCGCAGCCATCGGAGGTGAAAAAATGGCCCACGGTCCCCGGCACAAAAACAGAGGATTCCAGTGAAGCGCCTGCGTATATGATCAGCGGCAACTGGAACATGGAACCGGGCGAAAACTTCGTCGTCCTTGGCACTTCCTTCTCCTGCGCCAATTCCTCCCACGAGCACGGGGATGAAGCTGTCATTGCCAGTTCGGGCGCGGGCACGGTCTGGGTACGAGAAGGCCATGTCACGGCGGCGGAAAACGCTCCGGTGACGATTGAGATTTCCTCCGGCGACAGCAGCCTGATCGTAGGTAAAGGCGATACGGTTCTGACGCTGGCCGCTGGCGCGTCCGCAAATATCAGAGGCGAGTTTCAGAGCGTGACCGGCGCTGTGGTGCTGGCGGGCAAGACCACCATCAACGGCACGACCACGGGCGCGAGTGTGACCGGCGGCGGACAGGAACTGACGCTGGGCAGTGCTTTTCCGACGGGAAAAGCGCAGGTGCAGGGCGTGTTTGCCTCCCTGACCACGCAGGGCGATATTTCCGTCACACTGGCCGGAAACGTTGAGATTCAAGGCGGCGACTTCTCCATCGCCGATGATAAAGCGGAAAACTATGTTGTGACGTTTGCGGGCGGCACGGAGGATACGGGCACAATCAGCGGCTCGTTCAAACAGATTGTGGTGACAGGCGGCACGCTGACAGACAGCGACGAAGTCACGCTGCGGAACCTGGGCACCTGCCTGCAAATCAGCGGCGGCGCCGTCACGCTGGACAATAAGCCTGACTTTGCTTTCACGGAGAGCTGCCTCAACGGAAGCGTCATTGAGATGTCCGGCGGAGAACTGTACCTTCTCAATGGCACAGTTGCCGCCAGCGGCGGCAATGCGCGGGCGGTGTCTCTGAGCGCCGCGAAATTCCACATGGGGCCCACGGACACCCAAACACCCTATGAGAATGCGTATCAGGCTGGGGAGACGCCGAAACTGACCGTTAACGGACAAAACGGCGTGGTGGTAGACGTTGGCGTGGGGGCCGAAGCCTGGCTTCATGCCGGGGAAATCTTCTTCGAGGGCCTCTACTCCAAGGGCGTGGACGTGGCCGGCAACGTACACCTGTACGCGAATGAGCAGTACGGGGACAAGGCTGTGACAGATACGCTGCTGTATCTTCACGGCGGCGACCAGGCCACGGCGGCGCTGTGGATCAACGCGGGGGGCAACTTTGACATTCGGGGCCGGGGCGTTTTGCTGGAAGAGCCGTCCCCCAATGACAGCGGGCGCTTCGCCCTGTACATCCACGAGAACGCGAAACTGGAACAGGCACTCAACGGCAGCGAGAAAGACCCGTATCCACTCTCAGGCGGCAGTTTTGAGGGGAAAGTGTACTATTACAGGCATGATCTGATGACCCTGATTGCGCCAAACCACTATCTGCGTTTTGACGGTGACAAAGCCCAGTATGGCGCGACGGACGGCACTTACGGCGTTGTGGTTGCATCCACCGACCGTGGGAACGCTGTGAAAGAGTACGGCAGTTACGAGAAGTATTATCAAAAGAATCTGGATAGCGCCTTCAAATATCAGGACAATATGCTCCGCCAGTTCGGCGAGGACGGCTTCTTTTTCAGCGTTGCCGATGCGGAATGGGAACTGCGGACGCAGATGGCGGCGGCAAACGGAAGCTACCAGATCCCGGCGGGGATTGTCAACCGGACCAATACCGGCAGCAATTCCGACGGTATCATTCTGGATACCAACGTCTTTGAGCTGAAAAACTCCGCTTCCCCGGCTGGGAGCATCTGGGGCATGGGTAAGAAAAAAGGTGACGTGGAAGTAAGCGGTGCCGGACACGTTCTGTATTTCGCCGGACGCACAATCTCCTATACGGAGAAGAACCGCGACGGCGAGGCCCTGAACACAATCTGGAATTCGGCGGACGCAGACGGCAACGACTATGACCACCCCGCCAACACCCTGGGCGGCGATCAGTCCAACCTTCTGTATGTGAACGCGGACGCGGTGCTGACCCTGCGGGACTGCGTGTTCGGCAAGGAAGGCACAGACACCACAGCGGAGGCAGCCGCAGGCGGCTATATCGGCAGCGGAACCCTGGACCGTCAGGGAGACACGGATACGTTCCGCCGGGCCGTCTACAACGGCGGCACGCTGAACGTGGTTTCCGCCCAGATCCGCTCTACGAAAGAGGCCATTTTCACTGTGGAGTACAGTGTGACGAACATCGGCGAAAAAGACACGGAGGACAACAGCAACCTGCTCATCGACATTGTAGGCGGCGAAATCAGCGTCTCCATGGAGGGCGGCGACGAGGTCAACGTGTACGGCGGCGTCGTGGGCGACATTGAGGGCGCGGAGAGCGAGACAGACGCCTTGGGCATTCAAAACCGTGACAACCGAGACATCCCCAGCGAGCTCAACGTCTACGGCGGCATCATCACCGGCAGCGGCGCAAAGGGCGTGGGCATCCAAACAACTGGGACCGGAAAAGGAACCACCACCATTCACGGCGGCTGCGTGTACGGCAGGTACGCGCCTGATGCGGCGGGCACGACGGATCTCTCCCTCTATGTCAACGGTGGGACTGTCTATCTGAACATCGACGAGGCCCACGGCATCGACAGGGGCCGCACCGTGGTGGGCTTCCTGAAAGGGAAGGTTTCGGACGATCCGACAGCGGAGCAGATCACGTCCACATTCCATCACATCGGCAATGTGAAAACGGAGAACGGGAAACTGTATGTGGGCGTTGACGCCGATCAGGACAGAACGTCCCAGTTGGTGTTGGAGACTTCCAAGGCGAAAAAAGAGGTTTCGGAACACACCCGCATCAACGGGACCTTGGAGTGCGTGGGCGGAACCACCATCTTATATCAGGGCGTAGTGGCCGGCAAGACCACCGTTACCGGGAATCCCACGGGCACGGACTACACAACGGAATTTTTCGTCAATGACGGGCATTTCGCCGACCTTGCCATCACCGGAACCACGTCGGCGGGACAGTATGAGTTTAACGGCAGCGATTCGTCTGTGACCCGGCTGGACCAGCGGGTGCAGATTCACGGCGGCGCGTACCGTTCCATCTCCACAGAGGGCCTTGCCAACGCCATCGGCGTACAGGACATTCTCGGCTTCTGGAACAACACTTATGACATGGACGAGAAGTCTGCGGCAAATGACTGGATTCGCTACAACCATTACGCGGAGCGGAATGTCAGCGGCAGCCAGGACGAGAGCGGCTATTGGATAAACCCGGAGATGTCCGGGAGCGGCTGGATTCAGGATGTCCCGGCGAACCTGAAAGACGCGGACCGGGCTCCCAATGACCGTACCCTGACGGCGGAAGGGAACAGCGCGATTGTGGTCCGCGACGCCCTGTGGGAGTTCCACAACTGGCTGACAAAAGACAATCCGGGAGAGGATGATACCTTGGGCGAAGAGTACGCCCTGGCGACGAATCTCTGGCTGGATACCAGCAGCTCCATTTGCAATTTCTATTTCCACTGCGTGGAGAACGTCGCGCCGAAGTATCCCCTGAACGTGGGCGCGGGCGTGCATCGGTTGAATCTGAACAACTGGGGAATCTTCGGTAAACATGACGGCGGAGCCCTGATTCAGAATCAACCTGACAGCGAACTGGTGCTGACCAATATGGCCGATCTGTCCACAGGGACGATTCCCGCCTATGAACGGCGCATCCGCAACCTGTCCAACAGCCTTGACGCCCAGGCCGTGGCCGTGGCGGAGGGCACGCTGACGATTCAGCAGGAGGAGGACCGGGGCAATGGCGCGCTGATCCTTCGCGCTGACGGCACGGCGGTGACAGTGACAACGGGAACTCTCACCATGAACGCGGGCTTCCTGGACGGCGGGCAGAACGGCCTGCAAGTCGCCGAGGGGGGAACCGTCCTCCTGATGAGCGGCGAGAATACCGTTGTCCCGGCAGACGGAGAGCCTACAGGCAGAATCCTCAAAATGGAGAAAACCGACGGCATTACCATGGAGGGCCGGGCCAATGACGGCATCATCAACGCCGGAAACCTGACCATCACGGGCGTCAGCGGCAAGCAGGTCAAGATTGCCGGCACAAAGCACGGCGTCACGAATGAGGGCAGCGGCGTTGTCAGCGCGGCCTATGCGGATATCACCGGCACGGAAACCGGCTTTGAGAATGCGGGGACGCTGAACGTGGAGAGAAGCGCCATCACGGGCGCAACGGTCAACGGCCTTGAGATAACCGGCGGCACGGCGTTCGCGGATAAGACCACCATTACAGGCCAGAAGAAGGGCGTTGTCAACAGCAGCGCCGATACGAACACCGGCGCGAAGGAAGAAGCCGATCAGAGCATTACCGTAAAGCTGTACAATACCTGCGTGGTCATAGGAACGATGGACATCGGCATTGAGAGCAGCGCGGGGATGCTGGATGTGACGGCAACGGTCATTACCGGCGGATCGGATGACAGCGGCATAAACCACAACGGCGTATATCTGACCGGAGCAGCCAACGCGGCCATACACGCCGGAACGCAAATCAATGCGGGAGCTGATGATGTCCCTGCTCTGCGGTGCGACTCCACCGGAACAGTGGATGTTGACGGCGGCAGCTTTGCCAGAGGTCTGAACAACGGCGTGATGCAGGAAGCCGGCACATTCAATATTGTGGGTGGCAATCTCGGCCAGTATCAGATCACCGGCGGGGATATGACCGTGAAGAACGGCCTGATCAAATCGACGAATACCACCACCATGCCCCAGTTTGTCAGCGTGGTGCAAGATGCGGGTACTGTGGATATCAGCGGCGGTGCCTCCATGGGCAACTATACCCATAAAGCCGGAACCGTGACGGTCAACGTCAACCCCACCTTTACAACGTTCATCGGCAATGACGATGGGGAGAATACGGCGAACAATGTTACGCTCAACAGCGGGCACTATCAGATCTATATCAAAAACCAGTCCGGCAAGCTGATGGATCTGATTGGAGAGAACGCAATCGTAATTTGTGACGGAGGCATTACCGGCGGCTCCTATTCCCAGGAGGACAAAACGGATCAGGCAATTGAAGAAGATCTCCTGAAGAATGAACAGTTGCTGCAAACGCAAACCTACAAAGTGAACGGCGAGAGTATCAACCTGGCGGCGTCGTTCTCCATCACCTCCAATCTGCTCAAATCAGTGGAAATCGGGCATCTTCCTACAAAAACGGAATATATTGTGGGGGAAACGCTGGAAATGGCCGGCGCCGCACTGACGCTGCTTTATGACGACGGACAGACCAGAACGCTGGATTTGAGCTTCTTGGATGAGAAGAACAGGCCCGAACGGGAGGATGAAATCACAGTATCCGGTTTTGATTCCACGGAGGCAGGGGAAAAGACGCTGACCATATCCTACAAGCGGGACAAGACGGACAGCGACGAGACGCCTTTGACCTGCACGTTCGATGTCAAAGTCTACGAGAAGGAACTGGTTTCCATTGCCGTTGACACGCCGCCGGATCAGCTGAACTATTTGCAGGACAGCCCCGCGAAGATCGACCGGACAGGCGGCATGATCCGGCTGACCTACGACGATGGCACTGAAGAAACCAAAGCCCTGACGGATGCCGCCTTTACGCTGGGCGGCGGAGACGGCGCGGAATTTGATCCCACCGAAACCGGCACGCAGATTGTGAAAGTCGTTTATGGGCAGACTTTGAGCAATGCGCTCCAAAATAAGACCATTCGCAGGGAAACGTCCTTCACCATCAGCGTGCTGGACAAGGACATCTCCTCCTTTGTCATCACCCAGGAGCCCACGACAAAGGAATATTTGGAGGGTGATCCGGATAAGGTGACGCTGGACTTGTCGGACTGCAAAGTCACGCTGAACTATCGGGATGGCTCGAAGAAAGAAGATGTGGATCTTTCCACGCTGGAAGGACTGGTGACAGCTACCGGCTTCAATCCGCGCAAGATTGGCGACAACATGATCACGCTCACATACAGACAGGAGGGCGGAACAACCCACACGGCCACCTTTACGGTGACGGTGAAGGCGAAGACCCCCACCGGCCTGAAAGTGGCAGACATCCCCAGCGGCGGCTCGGAGTTTTTGGAAAAGCGGGGGACGCTGGATCTGTCCGGCGGCACACTGGAAGTGACCTATGACAACGGCGATACGAAGAAAATTTCCATGGCCGCCAGCGGCGTGACGGTTGCCCGGGAGCTGGACAATACCCAGGTGGGAACGCAGACCATCCTGTTCCGCTACACCGAAAACGGCGCAGCTGTGGAGACGCCGGAGGAGGACGGATGGGTTGTGACGGTGGTTGGAAAGACGCTGACATTCATCTCCATGGCCACCCAGCCCACGAAGACCGAGTATCTGCAAGGAAAGGATGCGCTGGATCTGACCGGAGCGAAGCTGAGACTGACCTATGACAACGGCGATGAGGAGACCGTGGACCTGAAGGACAACGCCGACTTCACTGTGACGGGCTTTGACAACACGAAACCCGGAATGCAGGAGCTGACCGTACAGTCCCAGACACTGGCGGACATTTCCACGGTGTTTTCCGTGAAGATTACCACGAAGACCCTGCTGGGGATTGAGGTTGCCTCGGCTCCCACGAATCCGAATTACAGGGACAGCGCGGTGGATCTGACCGGCGGCGTTCTGCGCCTTGTTTACGACAACGACACCACGGAAGAACTGTCCATGGCGGAGGAGTCCGTGACGATTACGGGTTACGACAGTTCCGCCTCCGCGTTCACGGGAGGAAAGAAGGAAGTCACCCAGACCCTGACGGCGTCTTATCAGGGACTGACCGCAGACTTTGAAGTCACGATTTTGAATCAGAAGACTGCGGAGGTTTTGCCCGACTATGAACTGACGGCCTCCAAAAATGAGGGTGTTGCGTATGAGATTACCGTCAACACCCCGGACCCTGCCGCAAAAGCGGGCTTGATGCTGGCCTGTTATGACCCCGACACGGGCCGGATGGTGGTTTGTGTCCGCAAGAAGGTGGATTTGAGCGACGCTTCCAGCCTGACAGGTATGTTGTCGCTGCCCAAGGACGCCGAAGGGTGCGAAATGGTTCTCTCCCTGTTGGATGTGTCCACAGGCGCTTCCCTGTGTAAAGCGGCGCCGGTGTCCGCTTCCTGACGGTTTTCGGATACTGCGGGAGTTCTTCCGGAACTCCCGCGCTCCGAATCCATACGAAAATGCCAATATGTGCCAATCGGCAAAGGAGTGATTGATTTGAAAACCGTAATGAGCAGAGTGCTTCTGATGTGCGTTCTGGCAGTGTTCCTGTCAGCGGGGGCCTGCGCCATGGAAACGGCCGCCACGGAGTTTTCGGACGTCAGCATTGACCAAGACGCAGACGTGACGCTGCGCCTTCAGAAGGCGGACAAGGAGGAAGTGGAAGAACTGGACAGCCGCTATTTTGAGGCGGAGCGGGGGACCCTGACCTATACCAACGCGTCGGAGGGACAGCGTCTGACCCTCTTCATCACCGACGAGGAGATCACGGACGACGATCAGCTCTTCACCGCCACGATTTTGGATTTCCGGGAGCAGACGGCCCAGGGCGATACCGTGGAGATCAATTTCTATCCCGCCAAACTCTCCCATGATACTGTGTACTACATCTACCTCTCCGCCAGCGCGGTGGAGGGAAAGGAAGCTTTCCGCAGTCTGGTTGCCACCATGCGCTATAAGGACTACTACCTTGGGGATCTCAACGGCAACCGGGAGATTGACTCGGAAGACTCGCTCTTTGTTTTGGAAATGAGCGCCGCCAGCACGCTGGAGGACTACGAGGACTGGCAGGTCAAGGCGGCGGACGTGGACCGGAGCGGCGAAATTGACCCCCAGGACGCGCTGTATATTATGGAAAAAGCGGCAGATCCGGATATGTCATTTCCTTCCGCTGCGTAAGTAAGGAGGAATCGGTATGAGCATACGCAAGAGGGCGCTGTCCCTTGCTTTGACGCTGGCCATGCTGCTGGGGCTGTTCCAGTTTCCGGCTTGGGCCGCAGACAGAGAGGAAGTCATTACGCTGTCGCTGACCTATGTTCAGGACAGCAGGGGAACCCCGCGGACGGAGGATGTGAAAGCGGGGGAGGAAGTCCGCGTGGCGGTAAATTTCTCCGGCAATCCCACCGCGTCCGCCAGAGAATCCATTTGCAGCGCGGCTTTGCTGGTGCAGTATGATAACACCAAAGTTACGCCGAAGACTTCTTCCAGCACCATCGCCTCGGCGAAGCCGACGATCAACATGAGCCGGGCCGACGGCACGGCGGTCTATATCGGCTGGGCCAGTCCCAACGGACTGACGGCTATGAATGACGACGGAGACGAAGAACTGCTGGTGGAGGGGATCCTCGCCACGCTGCGCTTTGAGGCCCAGGAGGACATGGCGCTGGAGGATCTGGACAGCGTGTTCAGGCTGGTGCGGAGCATTACGGAGACGCGGGACGGGGAGGAGAAAGTTACCAACGCCTTTCTGACAGACGGCGTTTCCACAGGCACATCCCATGGCAATTTCCCGTTTGAAATTTCCGGCGCTTCGGAACCGGGCGGAGACAGAGAGGAAATGATCACGCTGTTCCTGACCTTTGTCCAGGATAACAAAGGGACCCTGCGGACGGAGGACGTGAAAGCGGGGGAGGAAGTCCGCGTGGCGGTGAATTTCTCCGGCAATCCCACCGCGTCCGCCAGGGAATCCATTTGCAGCGCGGCCTTGCTGGTGCAGTATGATAGCGCCAAAGTTACGCCCGCAGGGTCTTCCAGTACCATCGCCTCGGCCAAGCCAGTGGTCAACATGAACCGGGCCGACGGCACGGCGGTCTATATCGGCTGGGCCAGTCCCAACGGACTGACGGCCATGAATGACGACGGAGAGGAAGAACTGCTGGCGGAAGGGATCCTCGCCACGCTGCGCTTTGAGGCCCAGGAGGATATGGCGCTGGGCGATCTGAATAACGTGTTCGAGATTGTCAGGAGCATTACGGAAACGCGGGACGGGGAAGCGAAAGTCACGAACGCCTTTCTGACGGACGGCGTTTCCACAGGCACATCCCACGGCAATTTCCAATATGTCATTCTCCGTGAGGGCAGCCATCAGGTGACATTTGACAGCGACGGCGGCAGCGCGGTGGATGCGCAGACAGTGATCCACGGGGCCAGCGCGGCGGAGCCGGAGGAGCCCGTGAAAGAGGGCTACACCTTCGGCGGGTGGCAGACACAGGACGGCCAGGCTTATGACTTCGCGCAGAGGGTGACGGAAAATCTGTCCCTGACGGCGAAGTGGACGCTGGATCAGCACACCCTGAGGCTGAATCCCGGCGCGGGCGCGCTGACGGGAGAGGCCAGCGTGACGCTGGACTACGGCACGGAGTACGCCATTACCCAGACGGCGACGCCTGAGGATGACACGACGGAGTTTTTGGGCTGGTTTGACGCGGAGGAAAACGGCAAGCAGTATGACAAATGGGACGCGAAAGCGGACCTGACCCTGTTCGCCCAGTATAAAGAGAAAGACGCCCTGACCGTGACCTACGTCAGCGACGGGGAGACTTTCACCACCAAGAGCGTGAAATACGGCGCAGCGGCGGAGGATGTGGCGGCTCCCGTGAAAGAGGGCTACACCTTCGGCGGGTGGCAGACACAGGACGGCCAGGCTTATGACTTCGCGCAGAGGGTGACGGAAGCCTTGACCCTGACGGCGAAGTGGACTGTCAACGAGTACACCCTGACCTTTGACCCCGGCCCGGGAACCATGGCCGACAATGCGGCAACAGAGGTAAAGCGGGAATATCAGAACGTTTATCCCATCGAGGAAGCGGCGGAGTACGGCGACCGGTTCCATGCCTTTGAAGGCTGGTTTGACAGTGAGGAAAATCCGATTAAGGAGTGGGACGCGACAGGGAATTTGACGCTCTTTGCAAGGTATGAGGAGCTGCCTTCCGCAACCGTGTCCTTCGCGCCGAACCTGACGCTGGCGGAGCCCACGGGAATGCCGGAGCAGCAAAGGCTCCTTGTGGGCGAGACGGCGGAAGAACCTTACAATCCGGAGGCGGATGGTCATAGGTTCACCGGCTGGTATGAAGACCAGGAAGGTCAAAACGAATGGGACTTCTCCACGCAGGTCACGGAGGATCTCATCCTGTACGCCGGGTGGGAGGCCAACGAGTATACGCTGACCTTTGACCCCGGCGAGGGCAATGAGATGGCTGATGACTGGACAGAGGAGGTATCCAACTCTTACAAGACCGAGTACACCATTTATGAAGAAGCGGTCAACAGCGATGAATTTCAGGCGTTTATCGGCTGGTATGACGCGGAGGAGGCCGGAAACCCTGTCCTCACTTGGAACTTTACGAAGGACCTGACCGTCTATGCCCACTATACGGAGAAACCCACGGTCATGGTGACCTTTGACGCCAACAGTCCTGACGGCACAGCAGTAGAGGGCTACCCCTATGAGAAAAAGTCGGTACAGGATGAGCCTGTAGCGGAACCCTTTCCCGCGCCGGGAATCACCGGATATGATTTCCTTGGCTGGTTTGAGGATGAGAACGGGGAAAATCCGTGGGACTTTGACACGAAAGTTTCGAACAATCTGACGCTCTATGCCGACTGGGAAAAGAAAACCTATGAATTGACCTTTGACGCCGGAGAGGGAACGTTCGATGGAGACGAAGAAGTCCTTCAGCGGAAGTATGGCGAAAGCTATGAGATTCAGGATACAGCCACGCCCGATGACCATACCATGAAATTTGACGGCTGGCAGACGAGGGACGGCCGGACGATGACAGAATGGGATGCGACAGGCAATTTGACCGTCTATGCCCGATATATCGATAAAGCCCGATATATGGTGACGTTCGAGGCCAATCTCAACGATCCGGTGCAGGGAATGCCTCAGATCCGGCAGGTGTATGAAGACGAAACCATAGAGGAGCCGGAGGACCCGATGGCGAATGGCTATACGTTTACCGGCTGGTATGAAGACCAGGAAGGTCAAAACGAATGGGACTTCTCCACGCCAGTGACGGAAAATATCACTCTGTACGCCGGGTGGGAGGCCAACAAGTACACCCTGACCTTTGACCCCGGCGAAGGCAATGAGATGGCTGACAATGCGGAAACTGTCGTGGTCAGATCGTATCATGACGTCTACCGGATTGAGGAAACGGCGGTCAACAGCGAGGAAAGCAGAGAATTTATCGGCTGGTATGACGCGGAAACCGGCGGAAACCGGGTTACGGTGTGGGATGCCAATGCGGCTCTTACTGTCTATGCCCGGTACACGGAACTCCAGATGTTCACGATCCGCCTGAACCTGAACGGTCAGGGAGAACTGTCG
>CAJOHW010000043.1 GCA_905234565.1 uncultured Oscillibacter sp.
GCGCGGCGGGGGTTTTATAAGATTTCTTACACGTCGTCAAAAGCGCCCTCGCGCACCAGTTCCATAAACGCCTCCACGACTTTCGGGTTCAGCTGGGTTCCGGCGGCCTTTTGAATCTCAGAGGCGGCGTAGTCCAGGGGAAGCCGCTTGCGGTAGGGGCGGGTGGAGTACATGGCGTCGAAGGTATCCGCCACGGCGATAATCTGGGCGATCTCCGGGATCTGGTCCCCGGTGATGCCCCGGGGATAGCCCCGCCCGTCCAGCCGCTCATGGTGGAATCCGGCCCCCAGGGCCAGCTGGGGCGCGATGGAGATCTCTTTGAGAATCTCATATCCCCGCTCCGAATGGGACTTCATGATCTGGAACTCCTCCTCCGTCAGCTTTCCGGGCTTATTGAGGATGCTGTCCGGAATGGAGATCTTGCCCACATCGTGGAGCAGGGCGATGTTGTAGATCTCCTCGATCTCCTCCTTGGGCTTGCCCAGTTTCTCCGCCAGCATGGCGGTGTATTTCGCCACCCGGTGGGAGTGTCCGTTGGTATGTCGATGCAGCTGGCAAAGGCGCTGGTCATCTCGTTGATGAACAGCCGGTTTTCCTCCTGTTTGCGCAGCAGACGCAGGGTTTTCTGATGGAAATAGAGTGCCACCACCCCCGCCGCCGCGGCCGCCGCCGCCAACACCAGCAACGCCCGGAACCACAGCCGCTCATACAGGGTCTTTTCCTTTATGATGGTGACGGAGATCCCCTGTTCCTCGTCCCCCGTCATGGTGTCCAGCACCGCCATATGGAACTGGTAAGTGCCTCCGGGCAGGTTCGTATAGCTGGCGGGGGCCATGTCCTGTTTCGTCACCGTCACCGGGGACTGGTCAAAGCCCCGGAGCCAGAATCGCACGTGGGGATTGTTCAGGGTATAGGTAAAGGCGTAGTTGTAGATATTGAGGCGGCGGCATCCGGCGGGGATCGTCACTGTGCCGTCCTCCGGGACCGGGATGTAGGTGTCGTCCGCCATGAGGAAGGGGACGGACAGGCGCACATTGGCGTTTCCGTCGGCGGTGTCGGAGATGTCCACGCTGGAAACGCCGGTGGAGGCGGCGAGGTACAGGGTACCGTCCTCTGTGAGCCAGCTGTACGAGTTGGCGGTGGCGGCGCAGGGCAGGCCGCATTTGGTGTCGTAGAGGGTGTAGTCAATCCGCTCATCCGCCAGAAGATCCGCCTTTTTCACCACGTACACCCCATTGCTGGATAGAATCCACGCCCTCCCGCTGCCGTCAAAGTACAGGTCAAAGTTGTTGGAGTAGGGGAAATGGCGGATGGTGGTGATCTTGTCGTCCTTCATCCAGGCAAGGGAGTTGCTGGTGACAATCCAATACAGTTCCCGGTCCTCCGGATCCCGCTTCACCCGCAGAATCACCTCTGAGGCCAGGCCGTCCTCCCGGCCCAGGCGGGAGACCCGCCCGTGGTCCGCCACATAGATGCCGTCCCCGTCGCTGCCCATGTACAGCCGCCCGTCCGGGGCTTCTTCCAAGGTCAGGATTTCCAGGTTGCTGATGCCCTGGGCGGCGTTGTAAAGCCCCACGATCTCCCCGTCCCGGATCAGGTTGGTCCCCGCGTTGGTGGCCACGGCGATGGTGCCGTCGGACAGTTCCAGCAGGGTTCTGGCCCGGTTGGAGGCCAGGCCGTTGTCCGGGTTGTAGGACCGGACCTCCCCGGTGTCCGGACGGTAGCGCAGAAGGGCCAGGGAACTGTTGGTGCAGAACCACAGGTTCCCGGCGCTGTCGGCGTGGATACTGCGGATGCGGACCCCTTGGAGCAGTTCCGTCAGGGCGTTCTCCACGGGAACCATGTCCGGATCTAAGAGGGTAAGCCCCGTGTCCGCGCCGATGTATAAAAGCCCGTCCCACAGACACGTGGAGTTCACCACCAGGGGCGGCAGGCCCGCCATACGGGAGATGTCCGTGAACCGGTTGGGGACGATCTTCATCATGCCCTGCCGGGTGGAGTTGAACCACAGATTTCCCTCAAAGTCCTCCATGACCTTCTCGATGGAGTTGCCCATGGGGATGTCCTCTAAGAGATGGAAGGAGCCGTCCTGGCGGAAGAACCCCACGCCGTTGTCGGAGACGATCCATAGAAGTCCGTCAATGAGGCGGATGCAGTTGACCTGGTGCAAAGGCTCCACGGAGACGGCCTCCGCCTCCCCCATCCGGGCGGGTTCCCCGTAGAGGACGGCGGACTCCTGGGTCCCCAGCCAGACGAAGCCGGGGTGGTCCGGGTCGGGAGAGAGGGTGTTGACCACGCCGTACCCCAGATCCTGGGCGCTGTAAAACCCGGTCAGGCGCAGGTTTTCCACGGAGAAACAGGCCCCGGACAAGGTCACCCCCCAGACGGTGCCCTCCGAATCCATCACCAGCTCACAGATGTACTCCGTGTTGATCTGGGGGTCGTCCAGAATGTGGAGCTGTTCCTCCGTATCAACGTAGGCCAGCCCCATGGTGGTGGCGGCCAGGATGTTGCCGTTCCGGTCCTCCAAAAGGGCACGGACAGAGGAGGACCGCAGACCCTCCTCCCGGTCATAGAACCGGAACTGTTCATTTTCCAGCACGCCGATGCCGCTGTCGTTGGTGCCGATCCAAAGCCGCTGGCGGGAGTCCTCAAACAGGGAGACTACGCTGGAAACGCCGGTGGAGGAGTCGTAGCGGTAGAACTCACTGCCGTCGTAGCGGATGAGGCCGCTGTACCCGCCGATCCACAAAAAGCCCTCCCGGGACTGGACCAGGGCGTTTACGTCGGAGGTGGGCAGGCCGCTGGTGCTGTCGTAGAGGACGGCGGTATAGCCCGCCCCCCGGTCGGACAGCAGGGCGGCGGAGGCGGAGGGCGTCAGCAGGGAAGCAAGGGCGGTGAACCCCGCCAAAAGGACGGGAAGCGCCGCCGTCCAAAGGAGTGTCCGCCCTCTCCGGCGCTGCCCGGACCGTCCCAAAGCAATCCCCCTGAAATGTGCGCAGATCTCCATATTTTACCACTCCTTTTTGAACATATTCTCCCAAATCACGCCAAAACCGCGCCTCATACTACCACAAACCAAAGGGGGATGCAAGAGGGGAGATTGCCTTGTCCCTTTTACTTTAACGGGTGCTGAGGAGTAGCTTCGGCAATTTGACGAACTAAAATGCAGAAACATACTAGATTCTACATAATTAGTTAAATATAGCAGTTGAAATTTAGCTATTTTAACTATTGACATTCTGCTCAATTGTGTATACAGTAAACACAATCTCACGAGTGAATGTTTATTAAAGAAGAGGCGGTTTAGATATGGAGATAGGATGTGGAACAGGTTTTATACTTCTGATACTATTCCTTTTGTATAGAGCTATGCAAGATTTCGGAGATACAATTGCTATTGTTTTTATCCTCATTCTAGTTATCAGCTTTCTAGCTATGCTTTTTGGATTCGGAGAGTAACCGTGAAAACTGGTTACTCTCTTTGTTTTCTCCTGAACTATTGTGCAATTCTACAAAAATTTTTCCGGGTAGCCTATCGGACCCCGCAAAGGTAAAAGGGATGATTGCCTCTTGCGAAAAGACCATATCTGTGTTATGATATGCAAGGAATCTTATAGACAGGAGGGGAGCGTATGCCGGCGGCAAAATATGAGGCCATCTAGCGTCTGCGGGAAGCCGTGGTGAACCGGGAATACTGCCATATGCTGCCCTCTGAGCACGCTTTGACGGAGCGGTTCGGCTGTTCCCGGGGCACCGTCCGGCGGGCCATTGCCCAACTGGCGGAGGAGGGCTATGTGCAGAGCGTCCATGGCAAGGGCGTCATTGTGCTGGGCACCGGAAAGGAGCCCACGGAGTTCTTCATCAGCAAGATTGAGAGCATGAGGGAGGCGGCGGAGCGGACCCACCTGTCCCTTGTCACCAAGGTCCTGCACTTTGAGGAACTGACCATCACCCCCGCCTTGGCAAAGATCACCGGCTTCGGGGAGGGGGAGGCGGCCTATTATTTGCAGCGCCTGCGGTATCTGGACGGGGAGCCCCTGATTCTGGACCACAACTATTTTCTAAAGCGCATCGTCCGGGGACTGACCCCGGCCATTGGGGAGGGGTCCGTGTATCAGTACGTGGAAGAGGAACTGCACGAGACCATCGTCACCACCCAGCGGAAATACACCGTGGAGCGGACCACGGAACTGGACCGCCGGTCTATTGCCCTTCTGGGGTACAACTGCCTTGCGGTGATCCGGAGCCGGACCTATAACAAGGACGGCGTCCTGTTTGAATTCACCGAGTCCCGCCACCGCCCGGACCGCTTCGTCTTTTACGGACAGGTCCGGGGCCGAAAATAGAACTTGTAGAAGTTGGAAAGATGCACAATCCGGCCCCTGCCGGTTTGTACATCTTTTTTCGTTCCGGCCCTTGACTTGTTCGGACAAATTGGTATAATGAGGAGTGTATGATATGTTCAAACAAGCGGACATATCCAATTTGGCAGTATGGAGGCGGAAAACATGGGAAAGTTCACAGAGGACGCAAAAGAACTGCTGGCGGCAATCGGTGGGAGCGAGAACATTGCCGCGGTGTCCCACTGCATCACCCGAATGCGCTATGTACTCATGGACCCCAAAAAGGCGGACATTAAGCGGATTGAGCGCATTCCCTCCGTCAAGGGCACCTTCACCCAGGCGGGACAGTTCCAGGTCATCATCGGCAATGAGGTAGCGGACTTTTACGACGATTTCGCAGCGGTGTCCGGCGTGTCCGGCGTCTCCAAGGACCAAGTCAAGAGTATGTCCAAGCAGAACCAGAACATTCTGCAAAAACTCATGACTTCCCTGGCGGAGATCTTCGCGCCCCTGATCCCCGCCATTATCACCGGCGGCTTGATTTTGGGCTTCCGGAACATCATCGACAGCATGGAGGTGTTCAACGGGGCCACCCTGGTGAGCCAGAGCCAGTTCTGGGCGGGAATTGACCACTTCCTGTGGCTCATCGGCGAGGCGGTGTTCCATGTGGGCATTCCCGTGGGCATCTGCTGGACCGTCATGAAGAAGATGGGCGGCACGGAAATGCTGGGCATCATCCTGGGGCTGACCCTGGTGTCCGGACAGCTGACCAACGCATACAGCGTGGCGGACGCCCTGGCCAACGGCACCATCAACCAGTGGAATTTCGGCTTCATCAAGGTCAATATGATCGGCTATCAGGCCCAGGTACTGCCCGCCATCTTAGCCGCCTTCACCCTGGCCTATTTTGAGAGGTTCTTCAAGAAAATCTCACCCAAAGTGGTATCCATGATTCTGGTGCCGTTTTGCAGCCTGCTGTGCGCCGTTATGGCGGCCCACTTTGTCCTTGGCCCCATCGGCTGGAAGATCGGCACCTTGATCTCCGACGTGGTGTACGCCGGCATCAGCGGCTCCTTCCGGGTGATCTTCGGCGCGGTGTTCGGTTTCTTCTACGCGCCCCTGGTTATCACGGGCCTGCACCACATGAGCAACGCCATTGACCTCCAGCTTATCAACGCCTCCCAGGGCACCGCCCACCCCGGCACCATGCTCTGGCCCATGATTGCCCTGAGCAACATCGCCCAGGGTTCCGCCGTGCTGGGCATGATCGCCCTTCAGCGCAAGAGCGCCCGGGCCCAGGAGCTGAACATCCCCTCCTGCATCTCCTGCTATCTGGGCGTCACGGAACCGGCCATGTTCGGTATTAACCTGAAGTACGTATTCCCCTTTATCTGCGGCATGGTGGGCTCCTGCTTAGCCGCTATCGTCAGCACCGCTTCCAGCGTCACCGCCACTGCCATTGGCGTTGGCGGTCTGCCGGGGATCCTGTCCATCCGTCCGGAGTATATGGCGTCCTTCGCCCTGTGCATGGCCATTGCGGTGGTGGTGCCCTTTGTCCTGACCTGGATTGTGGGCCACCGGAAGGGCCTGGACGCGGAAGCCGCCGCCGAGGCGGAGGCGGAGCGTCTGGACGCGGAGGCCGCGGTCATTGAGGCGGAGGCCAAAGCCGCCCACGCTCCCGTGGACTTCAAGGCGTTTTTGACGGGCAAAACCGTGGCCATTGAGAACGTGCCGGATCAGACCTTCGCGGAAAAGATCTTGGGGGACGGCATGGCCATTGAACCCACCAGCAACGTGCTTTTGGCTCCGGCGGACTGCACGGTGTCCCAGACCATGGACGGCAGCAACCACGCGGTGGGCCTGACCCTGCCCAACGGCATTGAGATTCTGCTCCACATCGGATTGGACACCGTAGGCATGAACGGCGACGGCTTCCAGATCCACGTCCGGCGGGGCCAGCGGGTGAAGGCCGGGGACCGGCTCATCACCTTTGACCCGGTGAAGATCCGGGCGGCGGACCACCCCCTGGTGACCATGATGGTGGTGACGGACGACGGCGGCTACGGCAAGTTCCGTTTCGACGCCGGCAAGGACGTGACCGCCGGAGAGAGCGTCATCGCCCACGCGGAGTAAACCGATTCAAAGATAGTTTTTGGGGGGTGCTGAACCTGTATTCACAGGCGGGACGTGCCGGGCTGGCGAGCAATTTTGCCGTTAGACGAGGCGCGAAAACGCAGGAATACTGGATGTATTTCAAGTTTTCGCAACAAAGTATGGCGGCAAAAGGGCCGCCAGAGCGGTGCGGAACGCTTGTGAATACAGGTTCTTCGGTTCCCCCCGCGCCGGAATGGAGGGTTTTGCGGTGAGCAACTTTCAAAGCAGCGTGGTCTATCAGATCTACGTCAAATCCTTTTACGACTCCAACGGGGACGGCATCGGGGATCTGAACGGTATCCGGGAGAAACTGCCCTACCTCAGGAAACTGGGGGTGGACGATATCTGGATCACGCCGTTCTTCCCCTCTCCCATGCACGACAACGGCTATGACGTGTCGGATTACACCGCCGTCAACCCCATGTTCGGCACCATGGAGGACTGTGAGGCCCTCATCGCGGAGGCGGACGCCCTGGGCATGGGGCTCATGTTCGACATGGTGTTCAACCACACCTCCTGGGACCACGCCTGGTTCCGCAAGGCCCTGGAAGGGGACCCGGAGTACATGGACTACTACATCTTCCGGGACGGCGTGGACGGCCGCGCCCCTACGGACTGGATCGCCAGCTTCGGGGACCCGGCCTGGGAGTACGTGCCCTCTCTCAACAAGTGGTATCTCCACCTCTTTGACAAGTCCCAGCCGGATTTGAACTGGGAGAACCCCAAGGTCCGGGAGGAGCTGAAAAACGTCATCCGGTTCTGGAAGGCCAAGGGCGTCCGGGGTTTCCGGTTTGACGTGCTGAACCTGATCTCCAAGCCGGAGCGCTTTGAGGGGGAAGGGGCCGGACACCGGTACTGTAAGGACGGCCGCCATGTCCACGAGTTTATCCGGGAACTGGTGGCGGACACGGGCATCGAAACTATGGTGACGGTGGGGGAGATGGCCTCCACCACCCTGGATAACTGCGTGCGCTACACGAACCCCCAGAGCCATGAGCTGTCCATGTGCTTCAACTTCCACCACCTGAAAGTGGACTACAAGGACGGGGACAAGTGGGCCCTGATGGAGCCGGACCTGGTGAAACTGCGGGACCTGTTCCGGGAGTGGCAGGAGGAGATGGCCCGGCAGGGAGGCTGGAGCGCCGTGTTCTGGTGCAACCACGACCAGCCCCGGATCGTGTCCCGGTTCGGGGACGAGGGGGCCTACTGGAAGCGGTCCGCCAAAATGCTGGGGACCTTCGTCCACCTCCTGCGGGGGACGCCCTACATCTATCAGGGAGAGGAACTGGGCATGACCAACGCCCACTTCCAGTCCATTGAGGAGTACCGGGACGTAGAGGCCATTAACTATTACCACATCCTGCTGGACCGGGGGGCCACGGAGGAACAGGCGCTGGCGGTACTGGCCCAGCGGGCCCGGGACAACGGCCGCACCCCCATGCAGTGGACCGCCGGGGACAACGCCGGGTTCACCACCGGCACCCCCTGGATCGGCCTGCCGGAGAACCGGGCCTTCCTGAACGCGGAGGCGGAGGAGGCGGATCCGGACTCCATCCTCCACTATTACCGGAATCTGGTACAGCTGCGGAAAGACCATCCCATCATCGCCCGGGGAGACATCCGCTTCCTGGACACGGGGAACGGGAAGATCCTGGCCTATGAGCGGACCCTGGAGGGCCGGAAACTGACGGTGGTGTGCAGTTTCAGCGGACAGCCGGAGGCTCTGCGCTTAGAATCCAGCCCCGCCGGGGAAGCCCTGGTGGAGAACTTCCCGGGAGCCGTGAACTGGGAGACGGTGGAGCCCTACGCCGCCTTTGCGGTGCTGGAATAACCGCGAAACGTAAAGAAAATCGGTCCGACAGAGGGAAAAGCCCCTCTGCCGGACCTTTTTCGTGCCCATTCGCTTTACCGCGGTTTCCTGATACCGCCATAAAAAAACCTTGACAACCTATGGAGGGCATGGTATCTTAGGGAAAATAGAACGGCGGCACGGCGTCACGCCGTTCTTCTTTATGCTTTAGGAGGGAAAACTATGCTTTTGAACGCGGTGTCGACCATCAACTCGTACCTGTCCGACTATGTGCTGATCTTTCTGCTCCTGGCCATGGGCATCTGGTACTCCGTGAAAACCAACTTCGTGCAGATCCGCTTCTTCAAAGAGGGCATGGGGAAGGTATTCGGCAATCTGAACCTTATGGGCGGGGCCCAGGAGAGCGGCATGAGCTCCTTCCAGGCCCTGGCCACGGCCATTGCCGCCCAGGTGGGCACGGGCAACATCGTAGGGGCCAGCGGCGCGATCCTGACCGGAGGTCCCGGGGCCATCTTCTGGATGTGGGTGATTGCCTTCTTCGGCATGGCGACCATTTACGCCGAGGCGGTCCTGGCCCAGGAGACCCGCATCAAGGACCCCGACGGCACGGTCCACGGCGGTCCCGTGTACTACATCACAAAGGCCTTTGGCGGCTCCTTCGGCCGGGGACTGACCGCGTTCTTCGCCGTGGCGGCGGTGCTGGCCCTGGGCTTCTTCGGGACCATGGTCCAGTCCAACTCCATCGGCAGTACCTTTGAGACTGCTTTCGGCATTCCCCGGTGGGGCATGGGCGTGGCGCTGCTGGTGATCTGCGCGGCCATCTTCCTGGGCGGCGTCCAGAGCCTGGCGGCGGCTACGGAGAAGATCGTCCCCATTATGGCGGCCCTGTTCCTGCTGGGCGGCGTCATCGTCCTGTTCATCCGCATCCGCTACCTGCCCTCCGCCATCGGCATGATCTTCAAATACGCCTTTATGCCCCAGGCCATCATCGGCGGCGGCTTCGGCGCGGCGCTGAAAATCGCCGTCAGCCAGGGCGCGAAACGGGGCCTGTTCTCCAATGAGGCCGGCATGGGTTCCACGCCCCACGCCCACGCCCAGGCCAACGTGGCCCGGTCCCACGACCAGGGCGTGGTGGCTATGATCGGCGTGTTCATCGACACCTTCGTGGTCCTGACCCTGAACGCCCTGGTGATTATCTCCACCCTCTACACCAAGGGCGGCCCCCTGGAAAACGGCTATGTGGGGGCCGTGCGGGACACCCTCAACAGCGGCAACCTGTCCCAGGTGGCCTTCGGCACCGTCACCGGCGCCCGGTACGGAGCCATTTTCGTGGCGGTGTGCCTGTTCTTCTTCGCCCTGTCCACCATTCTGAGCTGGAGCTTCTTTGGACGGGTGAATATGCGCTATCTCTTCTCCAAGCGCCTGGGCCGGGAGCGGGCGGATCTCATCTATACCTGCATTGCCCTGGTGTTCGTCTTTGTGGGCACGCTGGTGAAAATCGACCTGGTGTGGGAGCTGCAGGATCTGTTTGACCAGCTGCTGGTGCTGCCCAACGCCATTGCCCTGTTCGCTTTGACGGGGCTGGTAGGCAAGGCCCTGCGCAAGGGGGAGAAACGGGAGAGAATTTCCCGGTAATCCCCGGCGAATATCGTGATAGAAAACGCGCCTCCGGAAAGTCCGGGGGCGCGTTTTTTCACGCTATCTGACATACACCACGGTTTTCCCTGTCCGCTGGGAGATCCAGTCCCGGAACGTCTCCGGGCTGCCCTCCACAAAGCCGGATTTGGGGTAGATCTGCCCGTGGCGTCTGCTGAGGAAGAACACAAAGTACTCCGCCGTCTCGCACACGGTCCGGATGTTCTCATAGTGATACGTAGTGGAGATGGCGGGGGTGGTGACGGTGTACTCCGCCTCCGTGAACCGGGTCTCTCCCTCCTTGATGCCGGGGAGCATTTGCCAGGCGGCGATTTTCGCGTTGAGCTGGTCCTCAAAGAGGGAGATCCCCAGCAGCACCGCCAGGGCCAGCAGCAACACCACCTCTCCAAAGTCCCATGTGAACATCCCAAAGGCGATCATCAAAAGGTTCAGCGCAGCGTCCAGCACCACGGCGGTCCAGCCGAACACCCGGATCACCGTGGACAGCACCCGCCTCTGGGTTTTCCGCAAGGCCCGGGCCATGACCGTCAGGGTCTTGTGGTCGTAGTCGGACCGGACCACAAAGGTTCTCTCCTCCATGTCTGTCTCCCTTCTCTTGGATTCTTTTTCCTGGGTTCTCTCACGCGAAAACGCCCCGGGCGAAAGCCCAGGGCGAACCGTGCGGCGGTACTTTCCGCGTCTGTGGATGGGAACAGTGTGAGTATACCGGATTTCGCCGGGGCTGTCAAGAGCGGCTGGGCGGTTAGAGTTTATAGGATGATACAGATCAGTCCGCCGCTGCCCTCGTTGATGATACGGCTCAGGGTCTCCTGCAGTTTCTTTTGGGCGTCCTCCGGCATCCGTTGGAGCTTCGTATGGAGGTCGTCGTTGACCAGCTCGTGGAAACTGCGGCCAAAGATGTTGGACTGCCAGATCTTGCTGGTATCCCCCTGGAACTCCTGCAGGAGATAGTTCACCATGTCCTCCGACTGCTTCTCGTTGCCCACAATGGGGGACACCGCCGTCTCGATGTCCGCCCGGATCATGTGGATGGAGGGGGCGCTGGCCTTCAGCCGGACGCCGTAGCGGCCCCCCTGACGCATGATCTCCGGCTCCTCCAGTTCCAGCTCGTCGATACCCGGCACCACAATGCCGTAGCCCTTCTCCCGCACGTCCCGCAGGGCCCCGGCGACTTTGTCGTACTCCTTCTTCACTCCGGCCAGACGGGTCAGCAGGCTCATGAGATCCCCGTCGTCGGCCACCTGGAAGCCGGACTGCTCCGAAAGGGTCTGATAGAACAGCTCCCGGGGCAGGTTCAGCCGGGCCACCGCCACTCCGGTGCCCAGATCGATGGACGTGACGGCGGCCTCCTGGATGGTCTCCCCGTCCCGGAGGGCCTCCACGGCGGCCTCCACCTCCCGGATGTGCCGCAGGCTCTCCGCCCCCTGGCGCACGGCGTCGAACAGTTCCTTCTTAATGGGGTGATCCATAGGCAGGGCGTCCACCCAGGGGGGAAGGAACAGGTCCAGCTCGTGCATGGGGAACTCGTACAGCACCCCTTTCAGGATACCGTTCACCGCCTCCTCGTCCAGGTCCAGGCAGTTCACCGCCTCGCACTGGACGCCGTACCGCCGTGCGATGTCCCCGGCAATGGCCTGGGCCCGGCTGGACTCCGGCTCGGCGGAGTTCAAAAGGACGATGAAGGGTTTCCCCAGTTCCTGTAACTCCCGGATTACCCGCTCCTCCGGCTCCTGGTAGTCCTCCCGGGGGATGTCGGAGATGGTGCCGTCGGTGGTGATGACAATGCCGATGGTGGAGTGCTCCGCGATGACCTTCCGGGTGCCCACCTCCGCCGCCTCGGTCATGGGGATCTCGTGGTCAAACCAGGGGGTGGTGACCATGCGGGGGGCGTCGTCCTCGAACTGGCCCATGGCCCCACGGACCATGTACCCCACGCTGTCAATGAGCCGCACGGAGAAGGACGCGCCCCCTTCCAGCTGGATCTGGGCCGCCTCCTCCGGCACAAACTTGGGTTCCGCCGTCATAATGGTCCGTCCGGACCCGCTCTGGGGCAGTTCATCCCTGGCCCGTTCCTTGCGGTAGACGTTGTCGATGTTGGGGATGACCTGGGTCTCCATGAAGCGCTTGATGAAGGTGGATTTTCCAGTCCGCACCGGCCCCACCACGCCGATGTAAATGTCCCCCGCCGTACGGGTGGCGATGTTCGTGTAGATGCTTGAATTCATAGCGTCCCGTCCCTTTCTGCGTCATGGCTCCGGCCCGGTTCAGGCCCGGCGGCGGGGGATCAGCAGCAGGCGATCCCGGGGAAGCTCCGCCTCAGAGAACTGATTGGCCTCCAAAATGTCCGCGATGGTGCTGTTGTAGGCTTTCGCCAGATCCCAGGCGGTCTCGTCGGGGTTCAGCCGCCGCAGCACCAGGGACGGCGCGGCGCTGGTGTCCCGGGGGGCGTCTACGTCCAGCTGGGCGGAGACCACCCGGATCTTCTTCACCTCGTTCTCCGCCTCGATCACAAACTCCACCGGGAAGCGCACTTCAATGCCCCGCTCGCCGATGCTGGCCTGGGGCTCCTCCGGACAGGACGCCCGGGCGGTGACGGCGGCGTTCTCCGGCAGGTCCGTCTCACAGGACACGTCCACCCGCCGTTCCGCCGCCAGAGGGACGCCCCCCTCATCCCGGTACAGCACCCGGATGGCGGCGGTGGTCCGCAGCACCGTGTCGGCTCCCTCCCGGCTGACGGACACCGCCCCGCACTGGACCCGGACCGCCAGAATGGCGTCCGCCGCCATGCCCAGTTCCAGCAGTTCCCGGACGCTCTGGCGGCGGGTCTGGCAGTCGTACCAGGAGGCGGCGGACAGGGGCGCCGCCTCAAAGCGCACCTCACAGGCCGTGGAGTACAGGTCGCTGAGAAGCTCCAAATCCCGCTCCTGGCGCAGCAGGGCAAAGGCGTGGAGGTACAGCGCCGCCTCGATCTGCCGCCCGTCCGGATCGCTGCCGATTTGCAGGTCGATGCCCGTGAGCTGGAGCCGGACGGTAGCCTGGGCGTCCTCGGGAGTGCCCTCCACGTCCAGGATCTGGGAGAAGGGCAGTTCCCCCGTGTAGGAGTTGCACCCGCCGTCCAGGTCCAAATACAGCAGGGACAGGGTAAAGATCCCCTTGAAAATCAGCTTATTGCCGATGATCCGGGTCTCCTGAACCACGGGGCACACCCGGGCGGAGAGCAGTTCCTCCGCGCCGGGACGGCCCGGGGAGATGGACAGCTCGTCGGTAAAGGTAAAGTCCCGGGCGGCGATTTGGGTCAGGACCACGGCGTGCTGGCGCTCCACCCGCTTTTCTAAGGGCTGGTCGCACTCCACGTCCGCGGCATAGGTCAGGGGACGCCGCCGGTAGGCCGTCAGGCGGGTCACCAGCTTGCAGTGGGTAAAGAGTTTGCGGGGATTCAGGAGCCGGGTTTCCAGGGACTCCGCTTCCGTCTCCGCCGCCAGGGCCGTACATTCCGCCAGGCTCCGGTTGTCGCTGGACACCTGGAAGGGGACGGAGAATTCCAGGTTCCGGATACCGCCCTCTCCCTCCGGGGTGTACAGGATGGTCACCTGCACCGTGCCGGACAGTTCCGCCCTGCCCTCCCGCACTTCCCGGCTGTGGAGAAAGACCACGCCCGACGCCTCGATGACCCGGGCGATGTCCGGACAGTAGTCGGGGACGATGGTCTCCGCCGTCTCCTCCTGGGCCAGGACAATCTCCCCGGCGGTCTCATAGGCGTCGATACTCGCTTGTTTCAGTTGCAGTTCCATGAAGGCTCCTTCCTTTCCCGGCAGTTCCTGTCCTACTCTATGAACCGCCGGGGAAGGTTATGCCTTCATCCGAAACAGCCGCCGCAAAATGCCCCGCAGGGCCTTGGGGGATTTCCATACCACAATGCTCATTTCCCTCTCCTTTCTCCGCGCCTTATCACATGGAGCGGATCTCTATTGCTTCCGGCAGCAGGCACAGCCGCACGCAATCAGCAAAAACGCCGTCAGGAACATCGCCAGCCCCACCGGGAAGATGATGGCCACCAGGATCCCGGTTCCCAGGGCCGCCGCGCACAGTCCCAACAGGCACAGGCCGTTTCTTGGGCACACGCCTCTCGCCTCCCTTCCGCCTGATCCAGTATATCCCCGTTTCCCGGCGGCGTGACAGCAAAAAACCACCGGATCGGAGGCACTGGCCTCCAATCCGGCGGGAAAACCTGAACAGGGCCTGTCCACAGGTGAATAGGTACAGATACTAAGGAAACCGTACTGTTCTGCGTCAGGGCGTCCAGATTTCTGCATATCTCATGCCGGGCGGTGTCATGGCTGTGCTGACACCGCCGCGTCTACTTCAAAAAAGAACAAGTTGATAAACGTTCCGAAGGATTTGTTCAAAAATCGTTGTCAATTATTTGAGAGTGGTGTATACTGTTGACAACAGGGAGGTGCCAGCAGTATGACGGCGGAAAAAGAGCGAGAATTGAATGTGATGGCATTCCTCTATAATGGATGTTACGAAATGTTGGATGAAGCACAGCGCAGGCTCATGCTTGGACAAATGGCAATCAAAGCAGACTGCTTCGGAGCGGCAGCCCTGCTTTCAAGGCTTACGGGAGCAGCATTTCGTACAATCAAGCGCGGAATAGAGGATGCACGGAGTGGAAAAACCTTTGATGGACCGATTCGTCTGAAGGGTGGCGGACGCAAAAGTGTAGAGAGCCTGTATCCTGGTATTTTGGATCATGTGCAAAAAATTCTTGACGAGGCCGCTGATGATTCCCCGGAAAGTGGCTGTAAATGGACAAGTCTGTCCCATCAAAAAATTGCCGATGAACTGGAGAGCAGATTTAGTATCAGCATAAGCGCAAATACAGCGGGACGGCTGATAGAAAAACTCGGATACAGCAAGCAGACCAATAAAAAGATGAATCAGGCAGGAGAACCTCATCCATACAGGGATGCCCAGTTTCAATATCTCAACGAGCAGAGCAAGGAGTTTCTAAATGCAGGTGAACCAGTGATCTCTTTGGACATGAAGAAGGAAGAGAATACCGGCAGCTTCAAAAACAGCGGACAGGAATATCGTCAGTCGAAGGACCCAGGATTTGTACTTGACCATGATTTTCCCATGCCTGAACTGG
>CAJOHW010000044.1 GCA_905234565.1 uncultured Oscillibacter sp.
GCTTTACCAGACATTGCACATACGCCGCTCTGTTTGCACCAGGTCCTCCCAATACACCTCGTCTGGATTGAGGACCGCCAGCATCTCCGATACCAAGTAGAGAGCATACCAATCGGCATATGTGGCTCACTTTTACGCTGGCGAAGTGGATCAAAATTATACTAGCGACTGGATCACTTTTATATTGACAATCACAACCAGCATATTGTGTTCCGCCCGCTCTTTTTCGTCGGACAGCAGCTCCTGCTCCAGCCGGGCGTCCTCCTCCGGCGTCCGGCCCCGGGGACGGGTCCCCGCCAGGGGAAAGGTGTGGAGAATCCCGTCCTCCAGCTTCACCAGGGTCTCCGGGGACGCCCCGGCAATCTCTAAGTCATCGCTGGAAAAATAGAACAGATAGGGGGACGGGTTGGTGGTCCGCAGAATCCGATAGGCGTCCAGCAGGGAGCCGGAGAACTCCGCCTCCAATCGGTTGGACAGCACCACCTGGAAGATATCCCCCTCCCGAATGTACCCCTTTCCTTTCTCCACCATGGCGCAGTAGGACGGCAGATCCAGCAGTTCCCGCAGCGGTGTCTCCATCCGTCCGGGGCTGGGCGGGGCCGGGGTTCCGCGGCGGACCAGTTCGACCATGGCGTCCAGTTCCCGGCAGGCCGCAGGATAGGAGTCCTCTAAACAGTCTGCATCGGCGTTGGCGATGAAGATCAGCTTCTGGCGGAAGTTGTCAAAGGCGATGACCTTGTCAAAGAGCATGAGGTCGCAGTCCCGGAAGCCCTCGGCGTCGTCCGGATCGGGATTCTCACTCCGGCGGAGAGAGGGTTCCGCATAGCGCACATAGTCATAGGAGAAGTAACCCACCAGGCCGCCGGTAAAGGGGGGCAGTCCAGGAAGCCGGGGGCTGCGGTATTCCTCTAAAATCCGCCGCAGGGCCCGGCCCGGGTGGTCCACCGCCTCCCGGACCGGCGGCGCACCCATCCGCCGCAGGGACAGTGTCCCGTTGGTACAGGTCACTTCCAGGCTGGGATGGTACCCCAAAAACGTGTAGCGGCCCCAGCGCTGGTGATCCTCCGCCGATTCCAGCAGATAGCAATGGCGGCTGACCCCTTGGAGAATCCGCAGCGCCTGGATGGGAGAGGTGAAGTCGGAGAGGATCTCCCGGCACACAGGGATTCTCCGATAGATCCCCTGCCGGGCCAGATCCCGGGCCTTTTCTTTTCGGGACGAAAAAAACGCCCCTGACAGACTTGTCAAGGACGAGAAAACCCTCGCGGTGCCACCTTGCTTCGCACGGTTCGTGCGCACTCTGCGGGATACCAGCATATCCCCGGCCTTCTGACGCGGGCCCTGCGTCGCGGGATACTATGCGGCATGGTGCCGCGGTTCGCCGCGCCCTCCGTGGTCCATTTGCCTGCCTGCGTTCTATCCGGCTCCCAGCTTCCCGGACTCTCTGCGAGGGCACAACAGGTGTGATCTCCACATCAACGGTTTCATTCAGTTTCGCCTACTCTACCACGCCTGCCGCCCTTTGTCAAGAGGCATTTTTTACAGCCCAGGCAAACCATACCCTCTTGAACCATGGAAAAAGACATGATAAAATGTTTTCCTGAAGATTGCACAAGAAACAATGAAGTGAAAACGCGGGAAATGACGGTAACCGCCGTTTTCCCGTGTTTTATCAAAGAGAAACATCCCGTCCTGTGCGAAACAGGCTCTTACAACCTTTTTCCGTGAGACGGAAAAACACTGACACAGAGCCTTTCCACATCCAGGAAAAAGACTGGCTTAAACACCGCGGCCCCTCCGGTTATAATAGCGACATCTTCTGGAACTGAAATTCCAGGAAAAAGACAGGAAAGGGAGAGATGCGCTATGGCACAGAACTGGCTGGGACTGGAGGACCGGGTGGTCATCGTGACGGGAGGCGCTTCCGGCATCGCCAATCACGTGGTGACGACGCTTCGGGACGCAGGCGCGAAGCCGATTATCGCGGACATCACGGTGGAAAACGGACAGGAAAAGGACGGCGCGTTTTGCGTCAAGTGCGACGTGACCAACAAGCAGAACGTGCAGGCCATGGCGGACACGGTGGTGGCGAAGTACGGCAGGATTGACGCCCTGGTCAACGTGGCCGGAATCAATCTGCCCCGCCTGCTGGTGGACGTGAAAGGCGAACATCCCGAATACGAACTGGACGACGATTCCTACGATAAGATGTTTGACATCAACGTCCGGGGCATGGTCTACTGCGCCCAGGCCTGCGTGCGGCAGATGCTCAAACAGGGCGGCGGCGTCATCGTTGGTATGTCCTCCGAATCCGGCAAGGAGGGTTCCCAGGGACAGTCCGCCTACTCCGCCACCAATGGCGCCAGAGACAGCCTCATCCGCTCCTGGGCGAAAGAACTTGGCCCCTACAATATCCGCGTGGTAGGCGTGGCCCCCGGCATTATGGAGCCCACCGGACTGCGTTCCCCCGCCTACAACGCCGCGCTGGCCTATACGCGGGGCGTCAGGGTGGAGGACCTGTCCACGGACTACCGGAAGGTCATTCCCCTGGGGCGGGAAGGCAAGTTGGACGAAGTCGGAAACCTGGTGGCGTTCCTCGTCTCCGACCGCGCCAGTTATCTCTCCGGAACCACCGTCAACATCTCCGGCGGCAAGTCCAGAGGCTGATACAAAAACGCACGCAAAACCAAACGCAGACAGTACAGGGAGGGTGCGCGGAATGAACAATCTATTTGGCGACAACCGCACGGCCCACCTTCTGAGCCTGTTCGCGCAGTCTCCTTCCCTGACCGCCGCCGCGCTTGCCGCCCGACTGGATGTCAGCGAACGGACCGTCCGTAACGACATCCGTGTCCTCAACGGGGAACTGAAAAACTGCGCCTCCATCGACAACGAGCAGGGGAAATTCACCCTGCACGTCTATGACGCCGACAGGTTTCGGACGCAGTTTGCCCGGATTCTGGAGACAGACAGATTCTTGAACTCTCCCCGCCGGCGCATGGATTATATTTTTGGCAGGCTCCTGCGGGCCAACGGGCCGATACTGGCGGATGACATTGCCTACGAGATGAGCGTCAGCCGGGGGACCCTGTCCAACGACCTGAAACGGCTGCGGGCGGATTTGGAACTGTACCGTCTGACTGTTATCGGGAAGGCGGGCAAAGGGCTGGTGTTGGAGGGCAGCGAGGCGGACATCCGGCACTACGTACTGGAAAACGTCTTTGCCCCCCTGTACGAGGACTATCCTTTAGAACCAGAAATCGACACCCTGATTGACGATACCTTCGCCAATACCCCCTTTGAGCCCCACGTCCAGACGGAGTTCCGGAAGTTCCTCACCATCATGCTGGACCGCTTCCTGACGGACCACCCCCTGGGGGAACTGACCGCCTCCTTTTACAGCCTCACCGCCCGGACGGAGTTCGCCCTGGTGGACCTGCTGGCGGGAAAAATCGGACGGTTCCTGGGGGTGGAGTTCCCGGTGGAGGAACGGCTGTTCCTGCTCCTTCCTATCATCGGAATGCGCACCCCGGCGGACGTGGCGAATATGCAGGCCATCGAGCTGGACGAGAGTATGCGTGCCCTGGGCGACAAGCTCTTTGCCAGCATCCGTCAGGAGCTGGACATCACCATCACGAATCCGGAGGCCATTGAGGAGTTCCTCTACCACCTGATGTTCATGCTGAACCGTCTGAAATTCAACGTGCGGACCAAAAGCCCCCTGTTGGAGGAACTGCGGGAGAAATATCCCCTGGCCTGGCGCATGGCGGACATCGCCTCCCGGGTGATTTACAGCGACTACGGCCTGAAAGTCACGGCGGATGAGCGGAGTTTCCTGGCCACGTACTTCGGCGTGTTTCTGGAAGAACAGGCGGAAAAGCGGATCCGGCCCTTCCGGGCGGCGCTGCTGTGCGGACCGGGACGGATTACGGGGCGGCTGGTGGCGGCGCAGCTGCGCAAAGTGCTGGACAGTTCCGTGGAGCTGACCCAGTTCACCAATGAGGCGGTGACGCCGGAACTGCTGGCCTCCTATGACCTGATTTTCGCCACGGCGGACCTGCCCTGTGAGACGGACCGGCCTGTGATCCGGATCCAGGAGGTGTTCAACGAACAGGCCCTGCGGCAGAAGATCGAGAAGGCAAAGTACTGGGACAAAGTGGAGGTCCCCACCCTGGACGACAACTGGTTCGTCATGGGCGGACTGCTGGATGAGAGCCGCTTCTTCCCCTTCCCCGCCGTGGCCTCCTATGAGGACGCCGTGGACACTATGGTCCATGCCCTGACGGAGCAGGGTCAAGTAGACCCGGGGTTTGCCGAACGTCTGCGGCAGCGGGAGCAGCAGGGAACCATGGTGTTTGACCACGCCGTGGCCATTCCTCACACCACCCAGCAGGCCACTTCCCGGCTGTCTTTGGCAGTGGGGGTGTCCCCGGAGGGGATCCCCCACGGAGAGCAGAGGATCCGTCTGATTGTCCTGCTGGGCGTCCCGGAGAACCTGTCCGACGACGATGGGATGCTGGTGCGGGTGTACGAGGAGATCATTCAGGTCGCGCAGGACCCGGCCCTGCTGGACAAAGTGGCCCGTGCCGGGGATTTCCAGTCCTTTTTGCGGGCGCTGTACCGGCAGGCATAAGCGAAAAAGAGGAGGGCGTCGTTATGTGGAAACTGGGGCTTCTGGTGGCGGTGATGTTTCTGCTTCAGGCGATTCTGAGCAGCGCGCAGATCAGCCACTTCAACAAAGAGTTTATTGCCCTGCGCCGCCGGGGGAAGGTGGCCTGCGGACGGCAGTCCGGGGGCTTTCACGCCGGGGCCATCGTCATGTTTCTCCTGGACGAAAACGGCATCATCCGGGAGGGGAAAATGATCATGGGCGTCACCGTCCTGGCCCGGGCGAAACCGCTTTCCGGCTTTGAGGGAAAGTTCGTAGGCGGCCTGACGGAAGACGATCTCCCTAAGTACGGCAAAAACCTCCGCAAGGCCATTTTAGACGCCCGGGATACCTACAACAAAGTGATGAACGGCGAGATTGTCCCCGACAAGCCGTCCCCGTTCCAGCGGGCGGGGAGCCTCCTGACCGGGAGCGGCCGCAGTCCGGGCCGGACAACCGCCTGAAAAAAACAAGAAAGGTGTGTTTTTATGGACTTTATCGTCAAACTGGCAGCCGGTTTCATGAATCTGTTCAACCTGGGCGGCGCGCAGTTCATGTCCTGGGTCACCGGCATTATCCCCACCATCCTCATGCTCTTAGTCCTGATGAACGCCATCATGGCCCTGGCGGGAGAGGCCACCATCAACCGGATCGCCCGGTTCTGTACGGGCAACCCCATCCTCCGCTACGCGGTGCTGCCCTTCGTCAGCGCCTTCATGCTGGGGAACCCTATGGCGCTGTCCATCGGCAAGTTTATGCCCGAGTTCTATAAGCCCGCCTTCTACGCCTCCGTCACCTATCACTGCCACACCAACAACGGCATCTTCCCCCACATCAATGCCTCGGAGCTGTTTATCTGGCTGGGCATTGCCAACGGGATCACGGCCCTGGGACTGGATACCACGCCCCTGGCGGTGCGGTACCTGCTGGTGGGCCTGGTGGCCAACTTCATCTCCGGCTACGCCACGGAGTTCACCACCCGGTACGTGGAAAAGCAGCAGGGCGTGACGCTGAAACGGGATTACGACACGGTGTAAGGAGGAGAGAACCATGGCAGAACTGCATTCCATTCGGATTGAAAAGGGCGCGGGCGGCTTTGGCGGTCCTCTGGTGATCCAGCCCACGGAGCAGCGGGACAAGGTCATGTACATCACCGCCGGCGGCGGCGAGCCGGAGTGCCTGGCGAAAATCGTGGAGCTGTCCGGCATGACCCCGGTCAACGGCTTCAAGACCAAGTGCCCGGAAGAGGAAATCGCCCTGGCTATCATCGACTGCGGCGGCACCCTTCGCTGCGGCATCTATCCCAAGAAGGGCATCCCCACGGTGAACGTCATGCCTGTGGGCAAGTCCGGCCCCATGGCCCAGTATATCAAAGAGGACATCTACGTCTCCGCCGTCACCAGCAAGCAGGTGTCCCTGTCGGACGGCTCCCAGCCCGCCGCCGGACGTTTCGCCGACGCCGTTCCCGCCGCGGAACAGGCCGAGGCAAAGCCCGCGGAGAATAAGACCGGCTTCACCGCCGACAAGAAGGTCTCCGAGACCCTGGCGGCTCAGGAGAACAAGTCCCTGATTACGAGAATCGGCCTGGGTGCCGGCAAGGTGGTCAACACCTTCTATCAGGCCGCCCGGGACGCCATCCAGACCTGCATCACCACGCTGCTGCCCTTCATGGCCTTCGTGTCCATGCTGATTGGCATCATCAACGGCTCCGGCTTCGGCAACGCCTTCGCCCACCTGCTCCAGCCTCTGGCGGGCAACATCTTCGGCCTGTTGATCCTGGGCATCATCTGCTCCATCCCCGGCCTGTCGGCCCTGCTGGGACCCGGCGCGGTCATCGCCCAGATCATCGGTGTGCTGATTGGCGAACAGATCGGCCAGGGCAACATCCCGCCCCAGCTGGCCCTCCCCGCCCTCTTTGCCATCAACTGCCAGGGCGCCTGCGACTTCATCCCCGTGGGCCTGGGCCTGGCGGAGGCGGAGACCGAGACCATTGAGGTGGGCGTGGTGTCCGTCATGTACTCCCGGTTCATCACCGGCTGGATCCGCATCCTCCTGGCCTTCGCCGCCAGCTTCGGCCTGTACGCCGCCTGATCGCTCTCCCTCCCTTTGGATTTCAGGGGCGCCGCCTCCGAAAAAGAGAAAATGTGGCGGCGGCGCTCTTGCAATCCTCATCAAATCATGATACTATCAAAATCTCAGGATTCCGTCCAGGAGGTACGCTATGAACGTTGTCTATGAAAACAAGGTCAAGGCCGAGGGGGCCTGTGTCCACGAGTTTGAGGAGGAGAAGATCCTGATCATCTTCGGCGACAACGCGCCGGAGGAACTGGCGGATTACTGCTACACCGTCAGCGTCAATCCCATCCACGGCTCCATCAAACCGGGCCAGATTTTCAAGCTGGACGATCTGGAACTGAAAATCACGGCGGTGGGCTGGGAAGCCCCTCAGACCTTGGCAGGCCTGGGCCACTGCACCTTCAAGTTCAACGGGGCCACAGAGCCGGATCAGCCCGGCACCATCTGCGTGGAGGACCACGACCTGCCCCAGGTGAAAGTCGGCAGCGTCATTCAGATTCTGGAATAAAAAGCCGCATAAAATACCGCCGGATCCATCTCATCCGGCGGCGTTTTGCGCGGAATACAGGAGGAGGCGGGGACATGAAACAGGGCGCGATTTTCGATATGGACGGCCTGCTGACCGACACGGAGCGCTGGTATGCCGCCAGCTGGAGAGAGACGGCGAAAGCCTTTGGCCAGGAGTGGGTGCCGAACTTTGACAAGTTCGTGGCGGGCACCAGCGGAGAGGGAATGCGGGCGGTGATCCATCAGCATTTCCCGGCGGTGGACCCAGCGGCGTTTATGGACGCCTGCACCAAAAACGCATATCGTCTGGGAGAGGAAAACCTGCGGGAGATGCCAGGGGCGTCGGAGATTCTCCGCTTCTTTTCAGCGCGGGGTGTCAAGATGGCAGTGGCCAGTTCCAGCCCTGACGATGTGATCCGCCGCTATCTGCGAAAACTGGACATGGAGCGGTACTTTGACGCCGTGGTCAGCGGATCTGAGGTGCAACGGGGAAAGCCCGCGCCGGACATCTTTCTCCTTGCGGCGGAGCGGATTGGCTGCGCTCCGGAGGACTGCTATGTCTTTGAGGACGGCATCAACGGCTGTTTAGCCGGGATTGCCGCCGGGTGCGCTGCCGTCATGATTCCCGACCTGTTCCAGCCCACGGAGGAAGTGAAACGGGGCTGTACCGCCATTTACGGAAGCCTTCTGGAAGCGAGAGACGCCCTTGCCCGGGCGTGAAAATGATAGACAAGACACCCCACGCGCCTTTTGGCGCGTGGGGTGTCTCTTTTCTTGTAACGGTCAGGCGATCTCTAAAACCTTGTAGTCCTGGTCCTCCACAGCCTTTTTCAGCGCCGCGTCCTCCGCCGCGCCTTTCAGCGTCACCACCGCCGTGCCGGCCTCGTGGCTCACCGCCGCGCTCTCCACCTGGTCCAGGGCCTCCAGGGCCTTTTTCACCCGGGCCTCACAGTGGGCGCACATCATGCCCTCAATTTTCAGCGTCTTTTGCATGGATTTTTCCTCCTGTTGTTCGTTCATGGTTTCTTCCGTTGTGTTTTCCCGCCGTCTCCTTCCTTTGCGCAGGGGACGGTCTTTCCCCGGATCCCGGGGATCCAGCAGGTTCAGCCGCAGGGCGTTGGATACCACGCAGAAACTGCTCAGGCTCATGGCCGCCGCGCCGAACATGGGATTCAAGGTCAGTCCCAGGGGCACGAACACCCCTGCCGCCAAGGGAATGCCGATGGTGTTGTAGAAAAACGCCCAGAACAGATTCTGCCGGATGTTCCGCAACGCGGCCCGGCTCAATCGAATGGCCGCCGGAACCCCTTCCAGGTCGTCCCGCATGAGCACCACGTCCGCCGCGTCAATGGCGATGTCCGTGCCCGCGCCGATGGCGATGCCGATGTCCGCCCGGGTCAGGGCCGGGGCGTCGTTGATGCCGTCGCCTACCATGGCCACCCGTCCCTCCTGGCACAGACGCCGGATCTCCCGCTCCTTCCCCTCCGGCAGAACCTCTGCCGCCACCTGGTCCACTCCCGCCAGGGCACCGATGGCCCGGGCGGTCCGGGCGTTGTCCCCGGTCAGCATGACCACCTGGATCCCTAAGTTTCGCAGTTCCGCCACCGCCTGGGGGCTGTCCGCCTTCATCACGTCCGCCACAGCGATGACTCCTAAGAGCCCACCGTTCCGGCCAAAGAACAGAGGGGTCTTGCCCGCCTCCGCCAGGTTCTCCGCCCCGGACCGCAGGGCTTTCGACACCGTTCCCCGGGTTTCCACAAAGGACAGCTTTCCCCCATATAGTTCCGCCCCGTCCAGTACGGCGGACAGGCCGTTTCCCGGCAGGGCCTGAAACTCCGATACCTCCGGAATGGCCAGTCCCCGCTCCTCCGCCGCCTGTAACACCGCCCGGGCCAGGGGATGCTCGCTGCGCTGTTCCATGGCCGCCGCAAGAGACAACAGGTCCGCTTCCGATACCCCCGGCTCCGGCAGGAGATCCGTCACCACGGGCTGTCCCCGGGTAAGGGTGCCGGTCTTGTCTAAGGCCACAGTCTCCGTCTTGCCCGCCTCTTCCAGGGCGGCGGCGGTCTTAAAGAGGATGCCGTGTTTCGCCCCCACGCCGCTGCCCACCATAATCGCCACCGGCGTGGCAAGCCCCAGGGCACAGGGACAGCTGATGACCAGCACGGAGATCCCCCGGGCCAGGGCAAAGCCCACACTCTGGCCCAGTCCCAGCCACACTACAATCGTCAACAGGGCGATGCCCATGACTGTGGGCACAAACACCCCCGACACCCGGTCCGCCAGTTTGGCAATGGGGGCCTTGGTGGCCGCCGCGTCGGACACCATTCGGATGATCTGGGACAGGGTGGTGTCCTCCCCCACCCGAACCGCCTGGCATTTCAAAAAACCGGATCGATTCACTGTGGCGGCGGACACCGCCCCGCCGGGGGCCTTCTCCACAGGAACGCTCTCCCCCGTCAGCGCCGCCTCGTCCACGGCGCTCTCCCCTTCCAGCACCACCCCGTCCACCGGGATCCGCTCCCCGGGACGGACCACAAACACGTCCCCAGCCCGGATCTGCTCGATGGGAATCACAGTCTCCACACCGTCCCGGATCACGGAGGCGGTCTTGGGGGCCAGCTTCATCAGTCCCTTCAAAGCGTCCGTGGTGCGGCCCTTGGACCGGGCTTCCAGCAGTTTGCCGACGGTAATCAACGTGAGAATCATGGCGGCGGACTCAAAGTAGAACTCCCCCATCCACGCCATGACCGCCTCCGTATCCCCCCGGGCCTGGGCGGCGGTCATGGCAAAGAGGGCGCAGGTACTGTATCCAAAGGCCGCCATAGAACCCAGGGCCACCAGGGTGTCCATATTGGGGGCCCGGTGCCACAGCCCCCGGAAGCCGCTGACATAGAACCTCTGGTTGATCACCATCACAATCCCCGCCAGCAGCAGTTCCGCAAGGCCCATGGCCACATGGTTTCCCTCAAAGAAGGACGGCAAAGGCCAGTTCCACAGCATATGGCCCATGGACCCGTACATCAGCACCGCCAAAAAGCCCAGGGACCAGAAAAGCCGCCGTTTCAAGACCGGCGTCTCCCGGTCCGCCAGGGCATCCGCGTCCTCAGACGGCTGTGCCATTCCCTTTTGCCTGGCCCCATAGCCCGCCGCCTCTACCGCCGCCACAATCTCCGACGCCGGTGCCGTGCCCTCCACCCCCATGGAGTGGGTCAGCAGGTTCACCGCCACAGACGACACCCCCGGCACCTGGGACACCGCCTTCTCCACCCGGGCGCTGCACGCCGCGCAGCTCATGCCCGTCACGTCATATTGTTCCACGCAACCGCGCCTCCATCCAAATACCCTATAAGGTTGGTATGCTTTCTGTCCCATAGTGTACCCATTCCCGGCAGTTTTGTCAAGCCGTGACATCCTTGTGAACGATAAGATTTCCCGCCAGTTGCCGTGTCGGCGGCCTAAAATATGGCAGATCTGAAAGAGCGCGAACAAAAGAGGCCCCCGGCTTTTGCCGGGGGCCTCTTTTCCTCTTAATAGAAGGTTCCGTTTTCCCGCTCCGTATCAGGAGACCGCGCTGGCCTCATAATAACGGTACAGGAAGGTGGCAATCTGGGCGCGGGTGCACTTCTCGTTGGGCCCGAAGGTCACGGGGCTGAACCCGTTGGTGATGTTGTGGCGCACTGCCCACAACACCGCGTTGTAGTAGTAGGCTCCGGAGCCCACATCCTGGAAGGGATTCCCAATGGAAATCGCGTTCTCTCCGTCCATGCGGTACAGGAACGTCACCACCTGGGCCCGGGTCACTGTGGCGTTGGGGGAGAAGGTTGTAGCGGTCGTACCGTTGGTGATCCCCTTCTCCACCGCCCACAGGACGGCCGTGTAGTAATACGTGCCGGACTGCACATCCGTAAACGGATTGTTGGCGCTGGTGGGTGCCGGGGAACCGGCGGCCCGCCACAGGAACGTCACCGTCTGGGCACGGGTGCAGCTCTGATACGGCGCGAAGGTGGTGGCCGTGGTGCCGTTGGTCACGCCGCCGTTGGCCGCCCACATGACCGCCTTGTAGAAATACTGGTCATCAGGCACATCCGTGAAGGTGCCGAAGGTGGCATTGACCGTCACGTCGCTGTCCGGCATGAGGAAGGTTCCGCCGTCCGTGGTGCGGGTCACGGGAATGTCCATCCCCTCCGCGCTGCGCACGCCGATCTGGCTGAGCCAGTAGCCGTCCTCCGGATCCGTAGTCAAAGTCACCTGCTGGCCCCGGACCGCCGTCTCTACATCCGCTTCCACAGTGCCGTGGGCGCTGTCCGCGATATTCACAGCCCGAGGCGGCGCGAAGACCGTGGTGACGCTGACGTTGCTGGCAGGCATGGTGAACACGCAGCCGGTGTCTGTGGTGGTGGTGGACACCCCCTCGCCAGCGGCGGTCCGGACATTCACCACATCCAGGGCATAGCCCTCGTCAGGCGTGGCGGTAATCACAATCTGGGTGCCGGAGGAGGCGGAAACTGTGCTGGAAGTGACGGTTCCTCCCGTGGCCGGGGATACGGTCACGGTGAAGAAGGAAGTACCGCTGCTGCTGCCGCCGCTGCCGCCGTTACCGCCGGAGCTGCGGAAGCTGGACGTCGCGTAAACCGCTTTGCCGCTGACCGCCGTCAGGGCATTATACAACCCGGAGGACAGCTCTTTATATGTGCTGGTGGCACCAGCGGGCGCGGTTCCGGTGTAGTCTCCCGTGTGGAACGTCCAGCCCTGGAAGGTCGATCCGGACCTGCTGTCCGTGGGAAGGGCGTAGTTGTCGGTAAAGTCCTTTTTCTCGTAGGAATCCGACTTCGTGGTGCCGTCGTTATACTGGAACCAAATCTTCACAGCTACGACCGTATCGGCGCTCAGGGTCACGGGAGCGGAGAAATACCGCTGGGGCCAGGATACCTGATTCCCGTTTACCGTGACAAGAACCCACTCAAAGTCGTCATCGTTCGTCGGATTCGCAACTTTCGGCACACGGACAGACCTCGGCACAAAATTATCCAGCGTAACGCTGACCGTCTTCTTCGCGCCCGCGTCTGACAGTTTGCCTTCCGTTTTTTTGCCCTCGCTGTCACTTACCGTGTAATTCAGATCGATTTGCAGTGTCCGCTGATTCTCCTCGTCATCCGTGACATCCGTCACTTCCGGCGTAATGGTCACGGTCACGTCGCCGTCGATGTCTGCCACGGCATCGTTCAGTTCCTCGGAGCCTGTCACGTTGCTGATCTGGACACCAACGCCCGGTGCGGTGTCGATGTCTTTCACAGTGCTCTGCGTCACCGTCAGTTCCTTGCTCACCGCGTCGCCGCCCACCGTGGTGCCGTTGGGCGTGGCAGTGATCGTATAGGTTCCCTCATCGGCGTCTCCACTGACGGTGATCCTGCCGTTGTTGATGGTGACGCCC
>CAJOHW010000045.1 GCA_905234565.1 uncultured Oscillibacter sp.
ACCCACATGGCATAGTAACCGTCGGCGGGGCGCAGCACGGACACCAGCATTCCGATGACGGCCAGGAGGCAGGAGCCGTACACCGGTGCCCGGTCCTGGGTGACGGGCAGAATCACGCGCAGTTCCCCCACCGCCAGCAGGTAGCACAGGGCCAGAAGCATGATGATATAGAGGATTGCCAACGTCCGGGCCACGGTGATATAGGACAGGTGATAGGTCCGGTAGCACACCCAGGCCCCCACGGCGGCAAGCGCCAGCACCGTCAGCGACAGGGAGCAGGAGCGCTCATAGATAGACCACAGCACCCCCAGTACGGTGCCGCTGGGCACCAGCACAGAAAAGAGGGTCAGAGTGGACATATTCCAGTGGGCCAGAAAACTCACCACAGCCACAAAGGCCCCGCAGAAGGCGGCGTAGGCCCCTATCCAAAACAGGATGTGCCGCCGGTCCTTCCGTTTCCATCCCAGAAGTCCCAGCCCCGCCGCCAGCACGCCCAGGCCAACGCCCCCCAGTACCGGCAGATACTCGCTCCAGGCCATTACCTGGGGCAGGGTGCCGTTCACATAAAAGCGGCTGACCAGGACCACGTAGACCTCCGCCAGGCACCCGCCCAGCACAATTTTCCAGGCCCAGGACCCGGGACGGGACCGGGAAATCGAGATGCTCTTTCCAATGCCTTTTCCTTTGCTGGACTTGTTTTTCTTCTTCTTGGCCATATCCTAAAACCTCCGGGAGAGCGTGTTTCCGCCTGACAGGATCCGGTTCGGGCGGGAGAGCCGACAAAAAAGCGAATATAGTATAGCAGACTTTCCCGCCTATTGCAAGCAAAACAATGGGACGGGATCTTCCATTTTTGAAAAAAGTGTGGTATGATGGCGGAAAATCAGGAAAAAGGAGCGGATGCCCATGGGACCTCAGGCAGCGGAGATGCGCCAGGCGGTGGCGGCGTTTCTGGCCCTGCTGAGCCAGCGCCTGCCGGACGACGTGGAGGCCCGTCTCCGGGAAATGGCCGCCCAGGAGACAGACCCCCTGACCCGGACCATCTATGAATCCATGTTCCGCAACCAGGACCTGGCCCGGACCCTGGGCCGTCCCTCCTGTCAGGACACGGGGATCTTACAGTTCTGGGTGAAGTGCGGCACCCGGTTCCCCCTCATGGAGGACGTGGAGGAGATTCTGCGCCAGGCCAGCGCCCAGGCCAGCGCCGACATCCCCCTGCGGCCCAACTGCGTGGAGACCTTCGACGAGATCAATACGGGCACCAACATCGGCACCGGTGTCCCCACCCTCTGGTGGGAGCCGGTGCCCCGGTGGGACGGGTGCGAGATCTATGTCTATATGGCAGGCGGCGGCTGCGCCCTGCCCGCCTACGCCACGGCCCTCATGCCCGGGGAGGGCTACGGCGGCATTGCGGACTTTGTGCTGCGGCGCATGACGGACTTCGGCGTCAACGCCTGCCCGCCTCTGCTGGTGGGAGTTGGCGTAGCCGCCACGGCGGAGACGGCGGCGGTGCTGTCTAAGAAAGCCCTCATGCGGCCCATCGGCTCCCACAGCGAAACTCCCCGGGCGGCGGAGATGGAGCGGTTGTTGGAGGACAGCATCAACGCCATTGGCTTCGGTCCCCAGGGGTTAGGGGGGAAGCGGTCCGTTATGGGGGTCCATGTGGAACACTCCGCCCGGCATCCCGCCGCCCTGGGCGCGGCAGTCAGCGTGGGGTGCTGGAGCCACCGCCGGGGACATCTGCGGTTCCAGCGGGATCTGTCCTGTGAAATTCTCTCCCACAAGGGGGTGGCGCTGCTGTGATTACGCGTCGTGATGGAAAAACGATACTGACCACTCCCGTCTCCCGGGAGGACTTGGAGGGACTGCACGTGGGGGACCAGTTCTACCTCACGGGAAGCCTCACTGCCGGACGGGATATGGTCCACTACCGGGTGACGGAGGAAGGCCGTCCCCTGCCGGTGGAGATCCGGAACTGCGCCCTGCTCCACGCGGGGCCCATCGCCCGCCTCCGTCCGGACGGGACCTATGAGATTGTGGCCATGGGGCCTACCACGTCCATGCGCATGGAGCGTTTTGAGTACGAGTTCGTCAAGCGCACCGGGGTCCGGGTGATTGTGGGCAAGGGAGCCATGGGGCCTCATACGGAGCGGGCCTGCCGGGAGTTCGGGGCGATTCAGTGCGTGTTCCCGGCGGGGAGCGCACTGGTGGCGGCCACGGCGGTGGAGAAGGTGATCCGGGCGGAGTGGCTGGACTTAGGGATGCCGGAGGCGGTGTGGCAGTGCGGCGTCCGGGAGTACGGGCCGTTGATTGTAGCCATTGACGTACGGGGGCGCAACTGGCTCCGGGAGAAGAAGGAGGACTACCTCCGCCGCCGGGACGAACAGATCCCCCTTCTCCGGAAGGCCCTGGATTTTATGGGATAGGCCCGGAGGAGGGATTCGCCGTGGTGATGACGGAATACGAATCTGGGCGGGAACGGCTGGCTATGATTACGGACCTGCTGCTGCGTCTGCGGGACGCGGAGGAGGCCGGAAAGACCGATTGGATGTGGCCCGGGAAGTAAAACAGCATAAGTGACGGTTCATCCCCTCCTGTTTCAGGAGGGGATGGTGATTTTAAGGAACTGTTTGCGGCTTTTCTCCCCGGGCGACGCCGGGGTGGTATTTGGGATTGGCCTTGAACCAGCCCTTCTCCACCCGCCGGTGCTGGTGGAACAGCTCCGGAATGCTCCACATACACGAACAGGCCACCACCCCCAGAATGGAGGAGGCCGTGATGTTCGCCGTGCGCAGGGAGAGCCCCAGCAGAAGCAGTCCCCCCAGAAGAAAACAGGGCCAGATCCGGTAGGAAAAATGGTACTCACAGGCAATGACAATGGGATGGAACACCCCGATGCTGGCAAACGCCGCCACCGCCAGAAGCAGCCCGCTGTAATACATATGCCCCTCCTGTTGTCTCTGCGCCCTTACGTTGCGTAGCTGTGCAGTCCCGGCAGGAAGGTGTTCACCCCCGCGTAGGTAAACAGGACGCACACAAAGCCCACCACCGCAAAGGCCGCGGCGGCTTTCCCCTGCCACCCCCGGCGCAGCCGCAGATGGAGATAGACGGCGTACACAATCCAGGTGACCAGGGACCAGGTCTCCTTGGGGTCCCAGGACCAGTAACTGCCCCAGGCCCGTTCCGCCCAAATGGCCCCGGTCAGGATGGTAAAGGTGAGAAACAGCAGTCCCAGGGCTGCACTCCGGTAGCTGATCATATCCAGTTCCTCGTTTCCGGGGATGTGGGCGTCTAAGAAACTGCCCTTTTCCAGCCGTCCCCGGAGCAGAAAGATCACCGACACCACAAAGGCCACTCCGAAGGCCCCGTAAGCCACAATGACCGTGGACACGTGGAAAAACAGCCACCGGCTCCGCAGGGCGGGCATCAGTTCCCGCACCTCCCGGGACTGCATGGCGGCATAGCCGATGACTAAGAACGTCACCGGGGCGGAAAAGGCCCCCAGCACCGGAAAGCGGAACTTCCACACGAAGATCAAACTCACCAGGCTCAGCCCCCAGGCAAAGGACGTGGCGAACTCATACTGGTTGGTCAGGGGCAGGCGTCCCGCGCCGATGCCCCGGCAGATCAGGGCGGCGGTGTGGAGGACCAGTCCCAGGCTTTGCAAAAGCACGGCGGTCCGGGACAGGTGTTCCCGTTTCACGGCGATAAAGAGGAAGTACAGCACCATGGCGGCAAAGTCGCACAGCATCACCAGGGTAAACAGGATGTTTTCCAATTCCAGCATAAAACGTTCTCCTTCTGTTTCTTATGGTTCCTCATGAGATCCCGACTGGTTTCCCGCCGCCCGGTCAAAACGCTGGCGGAACAGGACGCCGCCTCTCCGGCTTTTTGCCCGGACCGTCCAGCCCCCGTCCTCTTCCACCGCCCAGACCTTTACCGGCTGGAGATAGAAGGCCAGCACCAGCCCTATGGTCAGTACCCCGGCCCCTAAGAGGGCCAGCCACGCGAAGGCGTCCCGTTTGGCCTGAAGGAGGGTATAGGTCTGGGGTTCAGAGAAGGTGAAGGTGTACTCGTCCACCACCAGAGGCTCCTCCCCGTCCAGCAGGTTCATGCCCAGAATCTGGCCCATGTAATAGGCGATATAGAGGTATCCCGGGTGGCTGGGGGTATCGGACCGGTTCCGGGGGCCCTCCCCGGGGACCAGTTCATAGTCCGGATAGACCCCGTAGAGCAGCACTTCCAGCTCCGGTTTGTCCGCCACCGTCACGGATTCCCCGGTGCAGAGAATCTCCTCCTGCAAAGGCTCTCCGGCCTTTGTCACCCGGACCCGGGCGGCCCAGCCGGTGGAGTTCTGATAGAAGGACAGCCCAAACAGCCGCGCCGGGGCGTTCACCTGGACCGACGCGGTCCGGCTCTCCCCCCTCACCGTGTCCCGGACGGTGATGTCCGAGACGTACTGCTCCACGCTGCCGTCCGGACGGGTCTCCACGCGAAAGTCCCGGATGGTGGCAAACAGTCCCGTGTCCCCGATGGGCCGGGTCTGGCCCGGGACGCCGTAGATGGTGTACTCCTGCCGGAGGGCCTGTCCCAGGCCGAAGCCCAGAATCAACAGCACCATCCCCAAGTGGCACACCCAGGGGCCCCACAGCCCCGCCCGGTGTTTCACGGCGTAGAGGACCTCCCGTCCGTCCTCCGCCGTAAAGCGCCGGGGGGCGGCGAGGCCAAGGGCCGTAAAGACTGCGGTTGGGTCCCGCACACCCTCCGCCTGGGCCTCCGCCGGGGCGTCTGGCAGGCCGGTTTTGGGAGCCTGACGGGTCTGGCGGAGCAGGGCCGGGAACCGGACCAGATTGCAGGCCAGAAGGTTCAGGATTAGAAAGCCGCTGAGGGCGATAAAAAAGCCGCTGTGAAAGGCGTCGTCTAAATGGAGGAGCAGAATCACGGCGGCGATCCGTGGGGAGTACTGCTGGGCGTACCAGGCGTAGTCCTCCCCCTGGGGCACGACGCTGGCCAGGGCGCAGTACGCCGCCAGAAGCACCAGCAGGAAAATGGCGAACCCCATGGAGGACAGGAACTTCCAAATTTTTTTCATGTTCGGCATAGGCGTTTCCTCAAAAGAGAAGCGGAGGGCAGAACCCTCCGCCGTAAACCATATATACTGGCTTTCATACAGGCTAAAAACGCGGTCTTGTGGAACGCTTAGAGCAGTCCCAGGGCCTCTTCCAGAATGGACTGGGCAGTGTCTAAGCACCGGAAGGCAAGCTCGGAGTTGTGAGCGCCCTCCGCGTTCTCTACGTAGCAGTAGTCGAAGAACCACTGGGCCTCCCGGTACAGCTGGCGGACCTGGTCCAGTTCCGCCTCACTCATGTCTCCCGCCTGGACCGCCGCCGCCAAAGCGTCCTTCAGGCCGGACAGGGCGTTGCCCACTTCCCGCTCCCGGGCGGTGACCCGGTCCTGAATATCCCGGACCATAGCGGTCATATCGGTCTGGCCGTGGCACTGGACGCAGGTGGCTAAGAGCGTCTCGTTTTCCAGGGGGCTCACCAGCATATGGCTGTGGTAGACGGTGCCGTCCTCCGCTGTCTCAATGGGCATATGGCAGTCGGAACAGCTCAGGAGTGCCGCGTGTTTCCCCTGGAGGAAGGTCTCCAGTTCCGGGTGCTGGGCCTTGAGCATCTTTGCCCCGGTACTCTCCTGGGTCCAGTCGGCAAAGCCCAGGTCGTTGTAATAGGCCAAAATCGCCTCCGGGTCCATACCGGCGATGTCGTGATAGGGCATCATGGTCTCGCTGTCGGAGGGGGTGAAATAGTACTCGATGTGGCACTGTCCGCAGGCCATAACCGCCGGGGCGATGTCCCCCACGGAATCCCCCAGGGCCTTGCGCACATAGGAGTGGGTGACAGTCAGGGTTCCCCGGTTTCCGGCCTCGTTGCCGTGGCAGGTATAGCAGCTGACGTTTTCCTCCATGACGCCCAGCACCTCGTCAAAGGCCATGGAGTACACGCCCACCCCCTGGTCGTTGACCAGTTTGGTGAAATTGGGCGTCTTACAGGTCAGGCAGTTGGCCTTGGGATGGGGGCGCTGGGTGGCGGCCACGTCCTCTAAGCAGTACTCATGGCCCCGGGCGCTGCCGTAGTCCTTGGCGAAGCCGTAGCCCTCGTAGAGATTCACCAGATAGGGGTCCTGTTCCAGATAGCTGATGACGTAACTGTTCTGGGCGTTGTCCCCCCAGGAGGCCACAATGTACGGATAGGCGTCCGCCCAGTCAGCGGCGGTAATGGTGCCGTCCTGGCTGGTGGGAACCGGGGCCGGGACCTCCCGGTATACGATGTCCTCCCGGGTCAGTATCCCGCCGGAGGCTTCCTCCTCCTCCGCCGCAGCCTCCCGGGGGAAGGAAACCGTCGCATCCCGGAACCGTGCGCACACGCCCAGAAGCGTCAGGGAAACCAGGGCGGCGGCGGTCATTTTTGCGATACGCCTGTGTTCCATCTCCCTCTCCTCCTTCCAAAGAATCAGGTTTCCCCGTGCCGGGAAGGGCGGGGGGAAAATCCGTCTGTATAAAATAGCAGTTTAATTATAGCAGATCCCCACCCCCTTTGCAAGGGGAATTTTAACGGCCTCACCCGCCCCCGCAGGGGGGCGGGTGAGGCCTTGCCACAGGGCATCCCCTGTGATAAAATCATAAAGCAAATCAAGCGCGGATCAAGCGCAAATTCTTAGGAAAACCAACAGAAAGGACGTGGAAGCGGTGGAGCGCGTCAGCAAGGAGAATTACTATTTGGACATCGCGGAGACGGTGCTGGAACGGGCCACCTGCCTGCGCCGGGTCTATGGGGCCATTATCGTGAAGAACGATGAGATCATCTCCACGGGCTACAACGGGGCCCCCCGGGGCCGGGCCAACTGTTCCACCCTGGGATACTGCGCCCGGGAGGCCATGGGTATCCCCCGGGGAGAGCGGTACGAGCTATGCCGCAGCGTCCACGCGGAGGCCAACGCCATTATCTCCGCCAGCCGCCGGGACATGGCGGGGGGAGACATCTATCTGGTGGGCCGGGACGCCCGGACCGGGGAACTGCTCCACGACGCCACCTCCTGTATGATGTGCCGGAGGCTGGTGATCAACGCGGGGCTGTCCCGGGTGGTGATCCGCCGGACGGAACAGGAATTTGAGATTGTGCCCGTGTCGGACTGGGTCCGGGAGGACGACCTGCTGACGCCGCCGGAGAGGGAGGAATCCCAATGAACGCCGCTCTCCTGACCTTCTACCACATCCACCACTATGGCGCGGCCTTACAGGCCCTGGCCACGGTCCGGGCGGCGGAGGACCTGGGGGCCTCCTGTGAGATACCGGACTACTATGTGAACCAGAGCAACGCCCTGTTCCGGCCCCTCCGCTCTCCCGCCTCCGCCGCCGCCAACGCCCATACCGCCCTGCACTACCGGGCGTTGAAAACCCGCCAAAACCGCTTCGACGCCTTCTGCCGGACCTATCTGCCCATTACCCCCCGGCGGTACGAGAATATCGAGGAACTGCGGCGGGAGGCGGGGAAGTACGACCTGTTTTTGGCGGGCAGCGATCAGATCTGGAACCCCTGGATCTTTCCGGACCAGAGCTATGATCCGGTGTTTTTTGGCGGGTTCACGGAGGCCCGGAAAATCGCCTACGGCCCCTCTTTCGGTCCGCCGAACATCCCCCAGGGCATGGAACAAGATCTCAAAAAATGGCTGGACCAGTTCACCCACCTGTCCGCCCGGGAACCCTCCGGGCAAAATTTGATCGCGTCCCTGACGGGCCGAACAGACGTGCCCGTGGTGCTGGACCCCACCCTTCTCCGGGACGCCGCCGCCTGGGAAGCCCTGGCGGCACCGCCGGACCGGACCTTCCCAAAGGGCTATCTTCTGCTGTACTGCATCAGCGATCCCGCGCCGTTAGAACCCTGTCTCCGGCGGGTACGGGCCATGACGGGACTGCCTGTTGTTCAGCTCTGCGGCCTTCGGAAGAACCTGTGCCCCGGGGCGGTCCGGGTGCTGGACGCGGGCCCGGCGGAGTTTCTGGGCTGGTTCCGGGGGGCCTCCTTCGTGCTGACCAACTCCTTCCACGGCACCGTCTTTTCCGTCCTGTTTGAAAAGCCGTTTTTTGCCGCCGTGTCCCCGGCGGAGCGGCGGGACCCGGAAAACGCCCGGATCGCCGGGCTTCTGGGCCGGTTGGGGTTGGAAAACCGTATCATCGGTCCCGGAACCGCGGAGATAGACGCTTCTATCCACTGGGACGCCGCGTCCGGGGCACTGGAAAGGGAGCGGCAGGCGTCCCTGGCCTATTTGGAGGCCGCCATCCGCAATATCCCCTATGAAGCGCCCCAAAAAACGCCTCCGGCGGTGCCGGTCCTGGCGTCCCGGGAGACGTGTACGGGCTGTACCGCCTGTAAGAGCGTGTGTCCGAAAGGGGCCATTGCCATGGAGCGGGACCGGGAGGGCTTCGCCTTTCCGGTGGTCCATCATGATCTGTGCGTCCGGTGCGGGAAATGCACCGCCGTCTGTCCCGCCCTGCACCCCCGGGAGAAGCGGGACGCCCGTCCCGCCGCCTTCGCCGCCTGGAACCGGGACCCCGCCCTCCGGCGGGAGTCCACCTCCGGCGGGGTGTTCTCCGCCCTGGCCAATCACGTGCTGGATTCCGGAGGCGCGGTGTTCGGCGCGGCCTTGGACGGAAAGCAGAGGGCGGTCCACACCGCCGTCCTGCGGAAGGAGGAACTGTGGCGGCTCCGGGGGGCCAAGTACGTGCAGACGGACCTCCGGGACACCTTCCCTCTGGTCCGGCAGGCCCTCCGCCGGGGCCCGGTCCTGTTCTCCGGCACCCCCTGCCAGGTGGACGGGCTGTACCACTATTTGGGAAAGCGTCCGGAGAATCTGATCACCTGCGATCTGGTGTGCCACGGGGTGCCCTCTCCCGGGGTATGGGAGGCCGTCACAGAGGAACTGCGCCGGAACCGGGGGGCGGAGTTAAAATCCGTCCGGTTCCGGGACAAGTCCGGAGGCGGGGCACACGGACGCCTTACCGTGGTGTATGAGAACGGGGCCGTGGACTCCCAATCCCTGTATGAGACGCCCTATGGCAGGGCCTTCGGGCGGAACCTGTTTCTGCGGCGGTGCTGTTACCGCTGTCCCTATGCCAATTTGAACCGCCCCGGGGACTTCACCCTGGGGGATCTGTGGGGCCTGGAACCGGGGGAGCTTCCGGATCAGAGACAGCTTGGCGTCAGTCTCCTGCTGGTAAACACCCCTCACTTAAGCCGCGTCTTTGACCACCTGCCCTTGGAGCGCCGCCCCTGGAACCTGGACCGGGCGGTGTCGGCCAATCCCAACCTGTGCGGCCCTACGGCCCGTCCCATGGAGCGGGACGCCTTCTTCTCCGCGTTTGCCCTGGACCCCTTCCCGGCGGTGTACAGGCGGTTTTTCACGGTGCCTCCCCTGCCCCTCCGGGCGGCGTCCAAACTGCTGACGCCGGAGGTGAAGGAGAAAATAAAGAAGCTGTTGAAGTAAAGAGTTCCCCCGTCCCATATGGGACGGGGGAAGGATGGATCTCACAGCGCCGCCACTTCAAAATACAGCGTGGTACTCAAGGGCGCGTAGCCGTCAGCGGAACAGGTCACCCGAATCGGATGGACGGCGGTGCCGGGTTCCACCCACTTGGAGACTTTGAACTTGAACGTCACGGACACCTGATCCCCCTGCCAGATCCGCAAATCGGAGCCGATGCTGGTCCACCGGGCGGAGGCGGAGGCGGCGTAGGGACTGCGGGCCGTGTCCTCCCAGACCAGCTCAATGTCCCGCACGGGTACGGCGGTTTTGGAGAAGGGATCCTCCTTGGGAAAGGCAAAGGATACCGTCACCGCCACGGCGTCGGCCCCGGGAGTGAGCAGAATCAATCCCCCCGGCGTCACGGACACCTCCATGGTCTTTTTCGGCGCTTCCGGGATGACCGGATCCGCCGCCGTCACCGTTTCCGGGGCCGCTTCCGTCACCGTTTCTTCCGCCGGGACCGCCGCCGTTTCATCGGGAAGGGGTTCCGCCTCCGACGCCGCCGCGGCGGTCCACAGCGCCGCACACGCAAGAGCCGTCAGCGCCAGCCGCGCCAATACGCGCTTTTTGTCCATTGATTCGTCCTCCTCTATGCAGCATGACACGAACATGAAACACGGGAAACAGAGGGTGTGGAGCCAAAGAACTTGCCATAGCCACAGAATACCATAATTTCCAGAGAAAATCAACCGTTCCGGCGGAACGGGAACAAGAAAGGGTGTGGAGAGAGATGAAAACGGAGCCTTCCATTTTCGTCAGTTACAGCCACAGGGACCAGGACCGGGTACACGACTTGATTACCGCCATGCGGAAGCGGGGATACCGGGTGCGGTATGACGGGGATATTCCCC
>CAJOHW010000046.1 GCA_905234565.1 uncultured Oscillibacter sp.
CGGAACATCCAGAGCAGACGGGCATAGTAATCCATGAGTGGATTCTCCTTTCCGCTCTGGCCAGGGCTTCTGCATATGCGCAACGTGATTATAACACAACGCGCTTGTGCTTGGATAGGCAAAATCAGAAAATCTGTCCGTGAAGAGAAGGGGCTAAACGGCGAACAAGGGGGCTGAGGTGTGAAGGAAGTCATTGTTCTATGTGTGCTGATTGCGGTTGTATGTACCCTGATGGACAAGTTGACAAAACGTCTGGGATGGAGAACTGCAACTGAAGGGACGCCAAAACAGAATCAGAAATCTATTCTTCCACAAGGACACAAAAACCGAGTTTTGTGTACCTCCTATTCTGTGAAAGGTAAGAACCCGACAACTAATCGCGCAAAAACTGTTTCTGTCATTGTGGAATCAACTGCAACGGAAACGGAAATTCATCAGAAAAGCGGTCTTTTGCCACCGTATGAGATTATGGAGAATCCGCTCGAAAAGCCCACGGAAAAACAGATAGCCTATGCCAAAAAGATGAACTTTTCTTTTCCCCCGGATGCAACGATTCGAGACGCCTCCATTTTTCTTACAAGGCTGGAAAACGGTATGCCGCTCTATCCGTTCCGGCGTTTTGAGGGAGAAGAAACTCCCGGTGAGCATGAGATTCCATGCTTACGCTGGACGGGAGGAAACCCGTAATCTATATTTTTACGGAATTTCGGAAGCTGAAAGAGCGGCTTACTTTTGCATGAAGGTCTATTGCAACATCAAAAAGAAATCTTATGAAGTTTTGGAGGATGCAGAGCAGTGGGAAAGAGAATTGTTCTACAAGTTCGCTGAACAACACAAGGATGATAAGGAGTTTGCCCGGTCATTATCTCACTACTCTGGTTCCGACTTGCCCTTTGATGATTGCACCATATCCAAAAAATTAAAGGCTTACGATATAGCTGTTGATTTTTTGGTAGGAAGGCCAACCAGCTAAAAAAACCCGCCCTCGGCGTTACCAGCGCCGGAGGCGGGGGAAGCCGGACCGTTACCAGCGGTCAGGCCGTGCAGGATTTGTTATCCACCCAAGTACCACCAAAGGAGAATAATATCGCACCCTGCCCTTCCATTGTACCACGGAATGGGCCGGGGTGCAAGGGAAAGGAGAAATTTTTTGTGTCAAAATTGAAAAAACGCGCTGACGGTCTTTACCAGATTTCCGTCCAAAAGAAGCGCAAATATTTCTATGGCCATACCCAGCAGGAAGCCAAGCAGAAGATGATGGCCTGGCAGGAAAAGCGGGAGGCGGGACGGTCCTTTGCCGAGGTTGCCGACGAGTGGCAGCGGAAGCACTGGGAGGAAATCTCTGCCGGAACGCAGGTCTGCTATGCTCCGGCTCTGAAGAGGGCGCTGGAGGATTTCGCCGGGGTGAGCATCCGGGATGTTGCGCCGCTGGACATCAAGAAGGCCGTTGACGCGATGGCGTCTCAGGGATATGCGCATCACAGCGTGGGAATCTATCTTTCCCTCTTGCGTCAGGTCTTTGACTATGCTATACTTGTGCAGGATGTGACGGTAAATCCCGCTGAAGCGGTCCGGCTTCCGAAGGGGCTTGTGTCCAATACCCGCGAATGCCCGGAGGAAGAGGAACTGGAGATTATCCGGCAGAACGCCGACCTCCACAAGTTCGGTCTGTTCCCCTATATGCTCCTGTACACAGGCCTCCGCCGTGGGGAACTGCTGGCGCTCCAATGGAAGGACGTGGATTTCGGGAACCGGACTATCAGTGTCACAAAGTCTGTCGGGTTTTTGGAAACCGGGAACCAGCCCGTCATCAAGTCCACGAAAACCAAGGCCGGGGAGCGGGAAGTGGTTTTGCTGGAACGTCTGGCGGAAAAACTCTTTCCCATCCAGGGCAATCCCGAAGATTACATCTTTGGCGGGGCAAAGCCTCTGAGCAAGAGCGTCTTTCGGCGGCGCTGGCGGGGCTATTGTCTGGATGTCGGTCTTTGGCGCTGGAAAGACGCTCCACGTGCCAAGGGCCGGAAGAAGAAGGTGGTGCAGGTCAAGGAACCGACCATCACGCCGCATCAGTTGCGCCACGCCTTTGCGACCATGTGCTTTGAAGCGGGCGTGTCTCCGAAAGATGCCCAGCAGCTCTTGGGGCATAGCAAGATTGACGTGACGCTGGACACTTACACACACATCCGTGCAAAGCGCAGGGAGGATGTAGCCGCCAAGCTAAACAAGGCGGAATGACGGCGAATCTGAAAAAATCCGAAATAGTACACATTTGTATATCGACAAGGATTTATCACCACAGTGCTGGGAGAGCAAAACCGAGTGTGTGGCTTGGCGTATGATGTAAATATGTTGTAGAAGTCTTTCAATGTGGCTTTTCTCCGGGGTTTCGGTCCGACTGGGGGTCAAGGGGTCGTGAGTTCAAGTCTCGCCACTCGGACCAGACGAAACAGGGCGGAAACGGTAGGTTTCCGCCCTGTTTCTTTGCTTTGACGTGCTTTGACGCGCTAAAATGTAAAAAACACCCTTGACAGGGGTTTCCCCGTGTGGTAGGATACGTAAGATCAACGCAAGGCTCTGTCCACCCGCCTTTGCCTCCAAAGCGGGGCAAAGGTTTTTTGTATGCCTGGCGGCGGGGCCAAATCTGTACGGAGGAGACGGCAAGATGGCGATCAACAAGTATTACGATTCTGACTGTAACCTGGGAGTGCTGGACGGCAAGACCGTGGCGGTGATTGGCTTCGGTTCCCAGGGCCACGCCCACTCGGAGAACCTGGCAGAGAGCGGCGTCAACGTGGTAGTGGGCCTGCGTCAGGGCTCCGGCCACTGGCAGAAGGCGGCGGACTTCGCCGCAACCCACCCCAATTTCAAAGTCATGGGCGTGGAAGAGGCCGCCAAGGCCGGGGATATCATCATGATTCTGGCCCCGGATGAGCTGCAAGGCGAGATCTATGCCAAGAGCATTGCCCCCTATCTGACCGAGGGCAAGACCCTGGCCTTTGCCCACGGCTTTAATATCCACTTCAAGGTCATTCAGCCTCCCAAGAACGTGGACGTGATCATGATCGCCCCCAAGGGCCCCGGCCACACCGTCCGCAGCCAGTACGTAGAGGGCAAGGGCGTGCCCAGCCTGATCTGCGTGGAGCAGGACTACACCGGCAAGGCCAAAGAGACTGCCCTGGCCTATGCTTCCGGCATCGGCGCGGGCCGGGCCGGGATTCTGGAAACCACCTTCAAAGAGGAGACGGAGACGGACCTCTTTGGCGAACAGGCGGTGCTGTGCGGCGGCGTGTGCGAACTGATCACCGCCGGGTTCGAGACCCTGGTGGAAGCGGGTTACGCCCCGGAGATGGCCTATTTTGAGACCTGCCACGAGATGAAGCTGATCATTGACCTGATCAACGAGGGCGGCCTTGCCAAAATGCGCTACTCCATCTCCAACACCGCCGAGTACGGCGACTACCGCACCGGCAAGCGGCTCATTACCGAGGAGACCCGGAAGGAGATGCGGAAGGTCCTCTCCGAGATTCAGGACGGCAGCTTTGCCTCCGAGTTCCTGACGGAGATGAGCGACAAGGGCGGACGCCGGGTGAAGTTCCTGGCCCGCCGCCGCATCGCCGCCGACCACCTCATCGAGAAGGTAGGCAAAGAACTCCGGGCCATGATGTCCTGGCTGAAGAAGTAAGCCCTTGGCGGACGGCCAACTCGCTCTGCCCTGGGCGGGCGGCCAGCGCGCTCTATCAGTTCTTCATTTCCAAGCATTTGCGATGGCAACGAAGGCAGGCGCTATTCTGCTTTCATTCCATGACATGAAAAGCATTCCAGCGGAGGGGGCGGGGGAGACTCCGCCTCCTGTTCTATCAGCCCACAAGGAGGTTGTTCTATGCGAAGCGATAACGTGACGAAAGGGGCGGAGCGGGCCCCGAACCGCTCCCTGTTCTATGCCCTGGGCTATACCCAGGAGGATTTGGAAAAGCCCCTCATCGCCGTGGTCAGCGCCCACAGCGACATCGTGCCCGGACACATGAACTTAGACAAGCTGACGGAGGCGGTGAAAGCCGGGGTAGAGGCTGCGGGGGGCACCCCCTTCATGGTGCCCGCCATTGGCGTGTGCGACGGCATCGCCATGGGCCACGTGGGCATGAAGTACTCCCTGGCCAGCCGGGAACTGATCTGCGACAGCGTGGAGACCATGTTCCTGGCCCACCAGTTTGACGGCATGGTTCTGATCCCCAACTGCGACAAGATTGTCCCCGGCATGGTCATGGCGGCGGTGCGTATGGACGTGCCCGCCGTGGTGTGCAGCGGGGGGCCCATGCTGGCGGGAACCTACGGCGGGGAGGAAGTGAGCCTCTCCAAGATGTTTGAGGCCGTAGGGGCCTATAAGGCGGGGCTCATTGACGGCGGTCAGTTGGAGGACTGCACCCAGAACTGCTGTCCCAGCTGCGGCAGCTGCTCGGGGATGTACACCGCCAACTCCATGAACTGCCTGTGTGAAGCCATTGGCCTTGCCCTGCCCGGAAACGGCACCGTGCCCGCCGTGTACAGCCGCCGCTTGCAGCTGGGCCGTCAGGCCGGAGCCGCCATTGTGGACCTGGTGCGCAAAAACATCACCGCCCGGCAGATCATCAACGAGCGCAGCATCCGCAACGCCCTGACCTGTGACATGGCCCTGGGCTGCTCCACCAACACGGTCCTGCACCTGCTGGCCATCGCCCATGAGGCGGGAATCCCCCTGGACCTGAAACTCTTCAACGAGATCTCCGCCCGGACCCCCAACCTGTGCCACTTGGCCCCGGCAGGCCCCACCCATATGCCGGATCTGTACCACGCGGGAGGCATCCCGGCGGTACAGGCGGAACTGGCAAAGAAAAACCTGCTGGATCTGGACTGCCTCACCGTCACGGGGAAAACCGTCGGCGAAAACATCCAGGGCGCGAAGGTCCGGGATACCCGTTCCATCCGGTCCATTGAGGATCCGTACAGCCCCAACGGCGGGCTGCAAATCCTGTGGGGGAACCTGGCCCCCAAGGGCTGCGTGGTGAAGCGCAGCGCCGTGGCCCCGGAGATGCAGGCCCATACAGGCCCCGCCCGGGTGTTCGACAGCGAAGAGGACGCCATTGCCGCCATTTACGCCGGGAAGATCGTCCCCGGCGACGTGGTGGTCATCCGGTACGAGGGCCCCAAGGGCGGCCCGGGAATGCGGGAGATGCTGAACCCCACCTCCGCCCTGGCGGGCATGAAGCTGGACAAGACCGTGGCCCTGATCACCGACGGCCGCTTCTCCGGAGCCAGCCGGGGGGCCTCCATCGGTCACGTCAGCCCGGAAGCCGCCTCCGGCGGGCCCATCGGCCTGGTCCGGGAGGGGGACCAGATCGCCATTGATATCCCCAACGCTTCCGTAAACCTGCTGGTGTCCGACGAGGAACTGGCAAAGCGGAAGGCCGCCTATGTCCAGCCGGAGCCCAAGATCACCACCGGCTGGCTCAGCCGCTACGCCCGCATGGTGGCCAGCGCCGACGAAGGGGCGGTCCTCCACTGATGGACGTACGGGAGCGCCGGGCCCGGCTGGGGGCCCTGGCGGTGTTCCGGGACCTGCTGCGGGACCCGGCGGTCCGGGCCTTGGACGCCGCCCTGGGAGCCTGGGGCCGGGGGGATCGGTATCCCCGGCGGTTGGGTGCCTTTGAGGCGGAAGTCTTTGCCCGGGGGGGCGATTGGAGCCGGATTCTCTTGGAACTGACCGCCCGGAGTGAAAATGTGTGCATCCGCCAGTGCGGGAACGGTCCCCTGGACCGCTCCCTGCTGTCGGCCTTGGAGGAGGAACTGCGCTTTTTGCAGGACCTCTCCCAACTGCGCCTGGAGGATCTGCCGGATGTGCCGGAGTACCTGACGGGCTGGAACACGTCGGCGGTGGACATCCCCGGGGAGTACCGCCGCCGGATGGAACAGGTCCACGTGCTGGGCTACGGGATGTTTGCCCGGTTCCACGCCTTTACCGTGAAGGACGGACGCCTGGTGCCGGTGAAGCACCCGGATCCCCAGCGCTTGGAGGAACTGCCCGGGTATGAGCGGGAGCGGGAGCCGATCCTTACCAACACGGAGGTGCTGCTCTCCGGCGGCCCCGCCAACAACGTCCTGCTCTACGGCGACGCCGGGGCGGGGAAATCCAGCACCGTAAAGGCCATTGCCAACGAGTACGCGGACCGGGGACTGCGGCTGGTGGAGGTCAAGAAGCACCAGCTCTATGAACTGCCGGATCTCTTAGACGATCTGGCGGAGAACCCCCTGAAATTCCTCATTTTCATCGACGATCTGAGCTTCACCGTCAACGATGACAACTTCGCCGCCCTAAAGGCAATCTTAGAGGGCAGCGCCGGAGGCCGGGCGGGGAACACGGCGGTGTACGCCACCAGCAACCGCCGGCATCTTATCAAAGAGACCCTGTCGGACCGGGAGGGAGACGACATCCACGCCGGGGATACCCGTCAGGAGCTTATGAGCTTAGCCGCCCGGTTCGGCCTCACCGTCACCTTCCAGAACCCGGACCGGGACCGGTATCTCTATATTGTGGCCCGGCTGGCGGAACGCTGCGGCCTGGACATGGGAGAGCCGGAGCGGTCCGTCCGGGCGGAGGCCTTTGCCATCCGGGCGGGGGGCCGCAGCGCACGGGTTGCCAAGCAGTTCGTGGAGCTGTGCCGGGGCGGCGTCCTCCACAGCTGAAAAAACTGAAATCTCTATCTAAATGGGGGTGGAAGCATGCGGCGGAAGGACCGGGAGATCACGGCGTTCCGGGAACTGGTGGATATTATGGAGCGGTGCGACGTGTGCCGGATCGCCCTGAACGACAGGGAGTACCCGTACATTCTGCCCCTGAACTTCGGCCTGCGGGTGCTGGACGGGGAGCGGGTGGAACTGTACTTCCACGGCGCGGCGGAGGGCACGAAATACGCCCTTATGGACCGGGATCCCCGGGCCAGCTTTGAGATGGACTGCGATCACCGTCTGGTAGGCGACGTTTCCCACGGAAACTGCACCATGGAGTATCGCAGCGTCATCGGCCAGGGGCACATCGAGCGGATTCCGGAGGAGGAGAAGCTGCAGGCCCTGGAAATCCTCATGGGTCACTATCACATGGAGACCTTTCCCTTTGACCGGACAGCGGTGCCCCGGACCACCGTGTTCAAACTGGTGGTGGAGCGCATGACCGGAAAGGCCCTGCAAAAGCGGGGCGGAGACGGGGATCCGCATCCAAAAAAGGCGGAGAATTAAAATGGCAGGGCGGGCCGTTTCGGTCCGCCCTGTGTGTCTCATATTTCCAAAGTCTCCGCCTCCGGCATCAGGGTCTGGGCGTAGAAGATCACCGTGTCCCCCTCCCGCAGCACCAGGTCCCCGTTGGGAATCAACGCCTTGTTTCCCCGCCGGACCGCCACAATCAGGCTGTGGCGGGGCAGGTCCAAGTCCCGGATGGGGTGCCCCGTCCAGGGGTGCCGGGAACGCAGAACCATCTCCCGCAGGCCGATGTGCTGATCGTCCGGCAGAGGCTCCGCCCCTAAGACCAGCATATCCCCCTCCCGCAATACTACGTCCCCCCGGGGCACCAGCAGGTCCGAGCTCCGCCGGATGGCCGCCGCAATCACTCCCCGGGGAAGTCCCAAGTCCCGGATGGCCTTCCCTGTCCAGTTATCCCGACGGTCCAGGTGGATTTTGATGAACTGAATGTCCTTCTCCGCCGCGATCTCGCTGGACCGCTTGATCTGGGAGTACTCCTCCACAAAGCCCGCGGAGATGATGCCCGTGGGAATCGCCACCATGCCCACGCCTAAGAACGTGATACAGATGCCGAAGAACTTCCCCGCCGCCGTCACAGGGTAGATGTCCCCATAGCCCACGGTCAGCAGGGTGGACGCCGCCCACCAGATGCCGGAGAAGGCGTTGGCAAAGACTTCCGGCTGGGCGTCGTGTTCCAGGCCGTACATACACAGGCTGGCCCCCACCATCAACACCACGATAATGAACACCCCGGAGATCAGCTGCTGCCGCTTCCCCGCAATGACCCGGGTGATGACGCTCAGGGAGTCGTAGTAGGCGTTGACCCGGAACAACCGGAAGATCCGCACCACCCGGAACATCCGAAAGGCCACGGCCCCGGCGGGAAGGAAGAAGGGCAGATACCAGGGCAGAAAGCACAGCAGGTCCACCAGGCCCGTAAAGGACCCCACGTACTTCCCCGCCGAGTGCCGAGATTCCGGGTACAGCAGGTCCGCCGTCCACACCCGGAGAACATAGTCCGCCGTGAAAAACAGCACCGTCCCCGCCTCCACAGCGTCCAGGACCCCGCCCCAGGAAGCCCGAACGCCGCCGAAGGTGTCCAGGACTGCGGCGGTCAGGTTCGCCAGCACCGCCGCCACGTTGAGAAGGTCGTAGCCCCGGCTCAGGGCGTCCCCGGCGTAGCCCACCTCAATGGTCCGGAATACCCGCTCCTTGCGCTCTCTGCGGGTTCTGAAAGCCTCTTGGCTCTCCGGCGTCATGACGGCTCCTCCTCTCCGATCCACCCCTGTTCCCGCTCCCGCCGCAGGCTCATGAGCGTGCCGTTCAGCTCCGCCCCCAAGATCAGCATCATGGCGCTGAGGTTCAGCCAGATCAGCACCACAATCAGCGTGCCGATGGAGCCGTAGAGCAGGGAGTAGTGGGCGATGTTGTTCACGTAGAACGTGTACAGCCAGGAGGCCCCCATCCAGCCCCCCAGGGCCGCCAGGGTGCCGGGCCACAAATCCGCCCGGCGGGGAGGGCCGTCCTGGGCCAGGGCGTAGAGAAAGAACAGGGCCAGAAAGCCCACCGCCCCAATGATGGGAAACCGGAGCCGTGCCCACAGTTGGGCCGCGAAAGGCGGCAGGTTCAGATTCTCCACCGCCCAGGCCAAAATCCGGTTGCTCACCGTCATGAGCACCACGGTCAGCACAATCCCTGCCGTCAGGACCAGGGTGTAGATCAGGGTTTTCAGCAGCTGCCGCACCGCACCCCGGGATGGGCCCAGGTGATAGGCCTCCCGCACCGCCCCGATCAGGGAGTTGGTGGCCCGCATGGGAAAATACAAGGAGAACACCAGGCCGAAGGTCAGCAGCCGGGGGCTGGGGTTGTTGGACACGTAGGTGAGATACCGCCGCAGAATTCCCATGACCTCCGAGGGAAGCAGGTCCTTCAACCCTGTCAGGCTCGTGTCCACGTTCAGCTGCAGCAGGCCCAGCAGAGCGCTGAAAAAGATCAGCATGGGAAAGATGGCAAAGAGCAGATAGAAAGCCAGAGCGGCACTGCGCATCCCCACCTGATGGCGCACATACCGCCGCCCCATGAGGTACACCCCCCGGGCAAACCGCCGGCCAAATCCGGATCCCTTCTTTTCGCGCTCCATATCAAGCCCCCTCTTTCCATTTTGCCCAGACCTCCGGACAGTATCCCACCGTGGCCTCCCTGCCGTTGCGGACAATGGGGGTCCGGAACAGTTCCGGGTGTTCCAGGAGCTTCTCCTCCCGGGCCTCCGGCGTCAGGTACGCCATGTACAGCGCCTCATAGGCCCGGGATTTTTCGTCAATCAGCCCCTCCAGGCCGATTTTCCCCTTGACGGATTGGTACTCCCGGGGAGATAATCCCTTTGTGGGCAGGTCCACGTACTGGAAGGGGATCCGCCGCTCCTGAAACCACCGCTGGGCCTTCTTCGTGTCAAAGGACTTGGACGCGCCAAAGATTTGGATATTCATCACCAGCCGCTCCTTTCAATGCAAATCACGGAAACGATAAACAAACTACACAGGAGGTTGTCACCATGGAAGAGAACATCAGGAAACTGCGGGACTGGGTGGCGGAGGCCCAGCGGATCGTCTTTTTCGGCGGGGCAGGGGTCTCCACGGAGTCCGGCATCCCGGACTTTCGCAGTACCGGGGGGCTGTACCACCAGCAGTGGAAGTATCCCCCGGAGGTTATTTTAAGCCATACCTTCTACGAAAGCAACCCCGAAGAATTTTTCCGCTTCTACCGGGCCAAACTCCTGGTGGAGGGGGTCCAGCCCAACGCCGCCCACAAAAAGCTGGCGGAGTGGGAACAGCAGGGGAAGCTCACCGCCATTGTCACCCAGAACATCGACGGGCTCCACCAGGCGGCGGGCAGCAAACGGGTGCTGGAACTCCACGGCAGCGTCCACCGGAACTACTGTGAGCGCTGCGGGAAGTTCTACGGCTTTGATTTCATCAAAAACAGTGAGGGGGTCCCCCACTGCGACTGCGGCGGACGGGTGAAGCCGGATGTGGTACTCTATGAGGAGGGGCTGGACTCCCGGATCCTGGAAGATTCTATCAACGCCATTGCGAACGCGGACCTGCTGATCATCGGCGGCACGTCCCTGAACGTGTACCCGGCGGCGGGGCTCATCAACTACTACCGGGGGAACCGTCTGGTCCTCATCAACAAGGGGGAGGTGGCCCGGAGCCTGAACGCCGCCCTGGTGATTACGGATCCCATCGGGGAAGTGCTCTCCCAGGTGTGAAAAACGCGGCCCCCGCCGGAAGCGGCGGGGGCAAAAAAATATTATGCTCCAAATTTTTCGCGGTATTTCTGGGGATCGCTCATATATTCCCGGTACTTCTGCCGCAGACAATTTCCACATGGACGATAACCGACGGCAAGGGCTGTCTTTTCATCGGCAAAGAATACACGGGATTGCTCATAACTCCCCGGAATCTCTTGATGGTGGAGAGCGCCGAGGGGCAGTCCAAGCGCCCATAGATTTTTAGTTTGCTGTTGCCCCCCAACAGTCCCGGAGTATCGGAATAGTATTCCTTGCCATCTGCTCCAAGTAACTTATACTTTTTCATGGACAGCCTCCGTCAATTCAGTGTTGTCTTTGTTCTGTTTGACTATACCACAGGTGCCGAATGAGGAGGTGTCATAAAGTGGGTGTTTACTATACAAGCACTAATAGAATGTGGTTATATCATGTGAAAGAACCACATTCAATTAGGCAGCCACAATGGCA
>CAJOHW010000047.1 GCA_905234565.1 uncultured Oscillibacter sp.
TCGGCGGCGATCTGGGTTTTCAGGGCGTTCAGGGACGGAAAGCGGATCTCCTCCCGGAGCCGGGCGTAGAATTCCAGCCGCACGGTCTGGCCGTACAGGTCCCCGTCAAAGTCCAGCAGCCAGGACTCCACCGTCACATCCTCCCCGTTGTCCACCGTAGGCCGTACGCCCACATTGGTGACGGCGGCAAACCTCCTTCCGTCCGGCAGAACGGCCTGGGCGGCGTAGACCCCGTGGGCAGGGGTCAGCACGTGAGGGGGCACGGTGAAATTCACCGTAGGGACGCCGATGGTGCGGCCAATCCGCCGCCCGTGGCGGACCTCCTGGCTCAGGACGTGGGGGTGGCCCAAAAACCGGTTGGCTTCCGCGATGTTTCCCTGGCGCAGCAGGTTCCGGATGTGGGTGGAACTGACCACCACGCCGCCCAGTTCCACTTTCGGGATGATGTGGCAGCCGATGCCCAGTTCCCGGCATTTGGCTTGCAGGAGTTCCGGATTTCCTCTGTTTTTGTAGCCGAATCGGTGGTCGTGGCCCGCCACCAGATGGACCGCGTGGAACCGTTCCACCAGCAGGTCCGTGACGAAGGCGTCCCAGGGGGTGGTCCGCATCTCCCGGTTGAAGGGGGCGATGATGACCTCCTGAATGCCGTACAGCCGCCGGACCAGATCGGAGCGGTCCTGGGGGGAGTTGATCAGGGGGCAGGGGACGCCGGTGATCACTTCTTTTGGGGGGCGGTCAAAGGTAAAGACGGCTCCGGCGGCCCCCAGACGGGCGGCGGTCTCTGCGGTACGTTTTAACAGCGCGGCGTGGCCCAGATGGACGCCGTCGAAAAAGCCCAGAGCAATCACGGTTTCCTGCATGGCTGACACTCCAAAAAATCCGGTTTCTGTCTGCTGATTCTATCAGTTATCGGCTGGCGGAGGCCCCGAAAAAGTTCTTGAGAGAGGACAGCGTTCCGTTCCGGGCCTGGGAGAGGCAGAGAAAAGAGCCGTCCTGCCCATAGACCCGGTAAGTTCCGTCCGCCGCCGCCGTGGACACGGCATTGCCGCACCGGACCCGCCGCTCCGCCGCCGCCGACAGTTTCAGCGCGCCGTACCGGGCAAAGAGGCTGTCTAAGGGCCGCAGCAGGGCCGCTCCCCGCTCCTGGACCGCTTCCAAGGTCACGGCCTCCGAGTCCCGGAACCCCGCCGCCATGGTCCGCCGCAGGGCGTACAGGGTGCCTCCGCAGCCCAGGACCTGGCCCAAATCGTGGCACAGCGTCCGGATGTAGGTGCCCTTGGAACAGACGCAGCGGAAGCGGTAATCGGTTTCGCTCTCTTGTTCCAAAAGTTCTAAAGCGTAGATGGTGACGCTCCGGGGGGGACGCTCCACCTCTTTTCCCTTCCGGGCCAGGGTATAGAGTTTCTCTCCCTGGATTTTCACGGCGGAGTACATAGGGGGAATCTGCTGGATCTCTCCCCGGAAAGAACTCAGCGCCGCCTCCACCGCCTCCCGGTCCAGGGAGACGGGCCGCTGTTCCAGCACGGTGCCGGTGATGTCCTGGGTATCCGTCACGGTGCCCAGGCGGAGGCCCCCCATATACTCTTTCTGGCTGTTCTCCGCGAATTCCGCCGCCCGGGTGGCCTGTCCCACGAACACCGGCAGCACGCCGGTGGCCATAGGGTCCAGGGTACCGCCGTGGCCCACGCGCCGCTCTTTCAGGATGCCCCGGAGTTTGGCGCACACGTCCATGCTGGTCCACCCGGCGGGCTTGTCCACAATTAGGATGCCGTCCGCCATGGATTATCCTCCCAGGCGGCAGTCCGGCACGGTCCGGGCAATGGCGTCCAAAATCTGCTCCCGGGCCTCCCGGAAGGAGCCGGACACGGTGCAGCCTGCCGCCGCCGCGTGGCCGCCGCCGCCCAGCAGGGCACAGGCCCGGGTGGCGTTGACCCGGGGGCCGGTCCGGAGGGAGATTTTCCACTGATTCTCTTTCAGTTCCCGCAGGGTAACGGCGCAGTCCACCCCCTGGATCTGAGGTCCCAGGGCCGACAGGTCCTCCGCGTCCGTCTCCGTGGCGTGGAGGGACGCCATCAGATCCCGGGGCACGGACAGCACCACAATCCGATCCCCGTCATAATAGGCGGCGTCCCGGAGCATGGCGGCTTCCAGGGCCATACGGACCTTGGTTTTCGTCCGGAAGAACACACGGTTTACGGTCTGGTAGTCGATGCCTGTGCCCATGAGGGCGGCGGCCACGGCGTGGGTATGGGGGGTGGTGTTGGCATAGGCGAAGCAGCCGCAGTCCGTGGACACCGCCACGTACAGCGGCAGGGCCATGTCCGGTGTGATGGGCCCCAGGGCCGACAGGATGTCATAGAGCAGTTCCCCGCAGGCGGCGGCCTCCGGACGGACAATGTTCTCCTTGGCGAAGGCCTCAAAGGAGGGGTGATGGTCGATGGCCAGATCCACCTTTCCCTTGAAGGGTTTGGCGTTGTCCGGGAACAGGTTCTCCGTGGCGATGTCCACGGACACCACGTAATCCGGTTCCCACCCGGATTCCGGGGCCTCATAGGGGGCGAAATAGGGACGGGTGGTGTCTGTCAGGCCGGGATTGCGCAGGAGATAGGCGGTCTTGCCCAGACGCCGCAGGGCGGCGCACAGGGCGGCGGCACAGCCCACCGTGTCCCCGTCGGGACGGACGTGGGTGAGAATCAGGAAGCGGTCCCGGTGTTTCAGCCACGCCGCTGTCTGCCGTACGCTCAGCATACTATTCTACGCCTCCCTCTGTTTCGCCGTCCGGCTCCGCCGCGTACTCCACGCTGCGCAGCACTTCCAGCACCCGGGCTCCCCGGGCAATGGAGTCGTCGGCGAAGAACTGGAGTTCCGGCGTATAGCGCAGCTGAAGGCTCCGGCTCAGTTCCCGGCGCAGGAACCCGGCGGCGGATTTCAGCACTTTCAATACCTCTTTTTCCCGGGATTTGTCCAGGATGCTCACATAGACCTTGCACCAGCGCAGATCCGCCGTGGCCTCCGCCCGGGTGACGGACACCATGCCCGCGCTGTGGATCCGGGGATCTTTCAGCCGGGGGATCTGTTCCGCCAGTTCCCGCTGGATCTCCTCATTGATGCGTCCGATTCGGTTTCCGGGCATAGGGTCCTCCTCTCTCCGTGGGGCTTCAGTAAATGGTTTTGATCTCCTCGGCCTTTACGCCCACGCTCCGGGAGAAGTCCTCCAGGCCCTTCTGCCCGTCAATGAGCATATAGTCCTGAAACTTCCCCGTCTCCCGGTCCAGGAATCCGGCGGTGGCCTCTCCGGTGCAGATGCTCCGGCGCACGGCGGGCTCCTGTTTTTCGGGATCGTAGGGGATGGGCGCGGGGGCCTTTCCGCGGTGGAACAGGGGCATGGGGCGTCCCTCCTTGTATGGCGATTTCGTCAGATCTTTACAGGCTCTTCTTTTTGATAAACAGCCGGTAGGCGTTGGAGGCGATGATCCGGGTGGAGAAGCTGTCGATGCCGCCTCCGATGGCACCGCCCACAAACGGCACCATTTTTCCCAGGTTCACAATCCCCTTTTCGCCGAACTTTGTGAGGAACCGGAACCCGACTTTCTGATTGATGGCGGTCAGGGTTTTGCCGGGGATCTTTTCAATGGCGCTGACGGCGGCTTTTTCCCCGAATTTGATGCCGGTACTCTTGGCGATCTGGGACGCCGCGTTTCCGGTCAGGCACATATAGACCATGGTCTGCACCTGATCGGAGTGGAGATCGAACCCGCCCATATAGGCCAGAGCCGCCACCATGCGCATTTGGACATACAGGACGCTGGTGAGATTGGCGGGCAGGGCCACCGGAAGGGTGATCAGCCCTCCCAGACCAGAGAGAAAGCCGGACGCGCCGCACTTTGCCACCTGGTGGCGGATCAGGTCCCGGGCGGAGCGGGAGACGTTGGGGTGGCGGGAGAGGTAATCCTCCGCCAGAGCCTCCGCAGGACGGCTGACTTTCGGGATCCCGCCCACTGCCAAGCCGTACAGTTCCCCCAGAATGGTCACCGCTTTGCCCGAATCCATCTCTTTCGCGCCCATGGTTTTCTCTCCTTATAAGGATAACAGGGCGGCGGCATAGCCGCCGCCCTTTGTACTCGCGCTCTTTCAGAATTGCCGCATTTTAGGTCACTGGCACGGCAGCCAATCGCTCATGAGTATCTCCATGTCATTTTGTACCGCCTCAGCGGGGGATCTCCTCCATGGTAAAGCCCTCGATGGTGTCGCCCTCTTTGAGGTCGTTGAACTTCTCCACGGTCATGCCGCACTCATAGTTCTCCGCCACCTCCCGGGCGTCGTCCTTGAAGCGTTTCAAGGAGGCCAGGCTGCCCTCGTGGATCACGATGCCGTCCCGGACCACCCGCACGGAGCAGGAGCGGACAATCTTGCCGCTGCGCACATAGCAGCCCGCCACGGTGCCAATGCCGGAGACGTGGTAGATCTTCCGGACCTCCGCGCTGCCCAGCACCACCTCCCGGTACTTGGGAGCCAGCATACCCTTCATAGCGGCCTCGATCTCCCCGATGCAGTCGTAGATCACCCGGTACATCCGCATATCCACGTTCTGCCGTGCGGCGCTGTCCCGGGCGGTGCCGTCAGGCCGCACGTTGAAGCCTACGATAATGGCGTTGGAGGACGCCGCCAGCATCACATCGGACTCGTTGATGGCGCCCACGCCGCCGTGAATCACCCGGACGTTGACCTCATCGTTGGAGAGCTTCTCCAAGGAGGTTTTCAGGGCCTCCACGCTGCCCTGTACATCGGCTTTCACCACCAGGGCCAGTTCCTTCCGCTCTCCGGCCTGGATCTGGTCAAAGAGGTTTTCCAGGGACACCTTCTGCACCGGACCCGCGGCCTTGGCCCGTTCCTCCGCCTTGCGCTGATCCACCAGTTCCCGGGCCATGCGCTCATCCGCCACGGCGAAGAAGGGGCTTCCGGCGGTGGGGGCCTCGGAAAGGCCCGCAATCTCCACAGGCACCGACGGCCCCGCCTCTGTCAGGCGCTGGCCCTTGAAGTCCAGCATGGTCCGCACCCGGCCCACAGCGGTACCCGCCAGGATGATGTCCCCCTGTTTCAGGGTGCCGTTTTGCACCAGCAGCGTCGCCACCGGCCCCCGGCCCTTGTCCAGACGGGCCTCGATGACGGTGCCCTGGGCGGCCCGGTTGGGATTGGCCTTCAGTTCCGCCATTTCGGCGGTCAGGGTCACCATTTCCAGCAGGTTCTCAATGCCGATGTTCTTCTTGGCGGAGATCCGGCAGCAGATGGTGTCGCCGCCCCAGTCCTCCGGCACCAGGCCGTGTTCCGTCAGCTGCTGGAGGACCCGGTCCGGGTTGGCGTTGTCCTTGTCGATCTTGTTCACCGCCACGATAATGGGGATGTTGGCGGCTTTGGCGTGGTTGATGGACTCGATGGTCTGGGGCATAATGCCGTCGTCCGCCGCCACCATGAGGATGGCGATGTCGGTGATCATGGCGCCCCGGGCCCGCATGGAGGTAAAGGCCTCATGGCCGGGAGTGTCCAGGAAGGTGATGGGCTTGCCGTTGATCTCCACCTGATACGCGCCGATGTGCTGGGTGATGCCGCCGGCCTCTCCCGACGCAACAGAGGTGTTGCGGATGGTGTCCAGCAGGGTGGTTTTGCCGTGGTCCACATGGCCCATGACCACCACCACCGGGGCCCGGGGTTCCAGTTCCTCCGGCTTATCCTCATGCACGTCGATGAGCTTTTCCTCGATGGTGACGATGACCTCGTGCTCCACCTTGCAGCCCATTTCCTCGGCGATGATGGCGGCGGTATCGAAGTCGATGAACTGGCTCAAAGAGGCCATAATGCCGTTTTTCATCAGGCACTTGACCACTTCCGCCCCGGTTTTTTTCATCCGGGAGGCCAGTTCTCCCACGGAGATCTCATCGGGAATCTGGACTTTGACGGGAGCTTTCTTGGCGATTTCCAGTTGGAGGCGGCGCATCCGCTCGGCCTCATCCTGGCGGCGCTTGTTGGACAGGTTCTGTCCGCCCCGGCGCTGGCTGGAGGAGCGGATCTTCTGCTTTCCGCCCTTTTGCTGCATCCGTTCGCCCCGCTGGCCCCCCAGATCTTCCAGGCGCTCGTCGTACTTGGCCAGGTTCACGTCCCCGCCCTTGCGGGTATCCACGATCTTCTTCTGGGGTACCCGGGAGCGTGGGGTCTGGTTCCCCTGGCCGGCGGGCTTGTTCTCCCCGGACTTCCCTTTGCCGCCGCCGGAGGCTTTGCCCTGCTCCTGGGGCTTTCCGGCGGGTTTGCCGGATTTACTGTCAACCGCTTTCGCCTCGCCGGACCTGCCGCCGCCCGCTTTGGCATCCCCGGACTTGGCGTCTCCAGACTTGCCGCTCTTAGCAGCCTCTTTGGGCTGTTCTTTTTCGCCCGCTTTCCCCTTGCCGGACTTGGCGTCACCAGACTTGGCGTTGCCGGACTTGGCGTCCTTGGGATTGCCGCCGCTCTTTTCCGCGCTCTGAGCGGCCTTTTTCTCCCCGCCCTTGTCGGCGTTCTTGTCGCCGGACTTTCCGGCGGACTTGGAGGCGCCCTTTCCGGCGGGCTTGGGAGGCTTTTCCAGGTCGGCGGGCTTTTCCGCGGCCTTTTGGGCCTTCTCGCCGACGGATTCCGCGGTTTTCTCCGCTTTCGCGGCCTCCGGCGCGGCCTGGGACGGCGGGGCGGCCTCCGATGCGGCCTCCGGCGGGGTTTCCGTTGCGGCCTCCGGTTCCGCCGCGTCCTGGACGGCCTGCTCTGCCTTCTCGTTGTAGATCACCTGGATGTTGGGGACCTGGTTGCGCTGGGTCAGAAACTCAAAGACAATGGACAACTCCCGGTCTGTCAGGGGCTGCATATGGTTTTTCGGTTTGGAAGCATAGGTAGACAGGATCTCCATGACTTTCTTGGACGGCAGGCCGAAATCCCGCGCCACTTCATGCACCCTGTATTTTTCCGTTTTAGCCAATCGTAACACCTCCGGCAAAATTCAACGCCCGCGCTTGTTGTCAGTGGTCGGTTTCCGCTTCGCCGGACGGCCCCGGGCGTGTGACAGGGCGCTGGCTTTCTTCCGCCGTTTTTCCGTACTGTGGAGGGGAGCGGTCTGTTTTCGTTCTTTGGCCCGGCGTTCTTTCAGGTCCAGCCGGGCGGAGGCCTCCCCGTACCTCTCCGGGTCCAGGGCCGCCAGACGCCGTCCCACGGCGGCGGCAAGGCCCGTATCCGTCAGGGCCAGGATGGACACGTCCCCCCGGCCCAAGGCATGGCCCAGTTCCTCTTTCCCGCAGGGCAGGTCCAGTTCCATGCACTGGGCCTCCTGGGCAAGACGGGTTCTTGCCCGCCGGATCCGCTCCGGCGCGTCGGCGCTGGTCAGCAGCAGCCGGGCCTTATGTTCCCTGGCGGCGGCCTCCACCGCGTCCGCTCCTGCCGCCAGGCGTCCTCCCCGGAGGGCCAGGCCCAGCAGGGGGATGTAACTATTTTGCTCCATCCGCGCCTCCCAGTTCCGCCTCCAGGGCATCGAACACCTCCGCGGGGATTTGGATCTCCAGAGCCCGCTCCAGGGCCCGGCTCTTCCGGGCCTTGCGCAGACACCCGGGGTCCGGGCACACATAGGCCCCCCGTCCCGGCTTTTTCCCCCGGAAATCCAAACTGACCTCCCCTTCCGGGGAGCGCACCACCCGCAAAAGGGCTTTTTTCTCCTTCATCTCCCGGCAGCCTACGCACTGCCGCTGGGGAATTTTTTTCACTTTTGGCATGACACAGACCGCCTTTCCCTTTTTATTTTTATTCGGCTTCGGCCTCTTCCGCTTCCCCGGCGTTCTCAGCGGGAAGTTCTTCCGCTTCTGGCCCAGCCTCCGTCGGGGCTTCCTCTGACACGGGCGTTTCCATCGCGTCTTCCGCCGTCTCCAAATTCTCCGCTCCTTCCGGATTCTCCGGCGGGGCGGGTTCCTCGTCCTTGCTGCTGACAGGCTTGATGTCGATCTTGCATCCCGTGAGGCGGGCGGCCAGGCGGGCGTTCTGACCCTCCCGGCCAATGGCCAGGGACAGCTGGTCGTCCGGCACAATGGCCCGGCAGGACCGGTTGTCCTCCGCCATGCGCACTTCCGTCACATCCGCCGGGGCCAGGGCGGCGGCGATGAACTGGGCCGGGTCCTCGCTGTATTTGATGATGTCGATTTTCTCGCCCCGCAGTTCCTGGACGATATTGGCCACCCGCTGTCCCCGGGGGCCCACACAGGCACCGATGGGGTCTACGTTTTCGTCGTTGGACCACACCGCCAGTTTGGACCGGCTGCCCGCCTCCCGGGAGATGGACCGGACCTCTACGGTGCCGTCGTAGATCTCCGGGACTTCCAGCTCAAACAGCCGCCGCACCAGTCCCGGATGGGTCCGGGAGATCAGGATCTGGGGCCCCCGGGTGGTGCGGTTCACGCTGACCACATAGACCTTGACCATCATGCCATCGGTCAGAGTCTCCTTGGGGATCTGCTCCCCGGCCATGAGCACCGCCTCCGTGGACTCCGACCCGGAACCGATGCGCAGCACCGCGTTGCCGGTCCGGGGATCGATACGGACCACGGAGCCCGTGAGGATCTCGTGCTGGTGGGAGTTGAACTCGTTGTACACCATGCCCCGCTCCGCCTCCCGGAGGCCCTGGATGATGACCTGCTTGCCGTTTCCGGCGGCGATACGGCCAAATTCCAGATTGTCCACGGGGAAGTTCACCATGTCGCCGATTTCGTAGCGGGCGGATTTCTGCTTGGCCTCCGGCAGGGGGATCTCGTTGCCCGGATCTACGTAATCCTCCGGGTCCACCACCACTTTTTGTACATACATATGGAGGGTCTGATGTTCCTCGTCCGCCTCCACCACCACGTTGTCCACGCCGGGGTGGTCTTTCTTATAGGCGGCGATAATGGCCTGGATGATTTTTTCCAGCATAAAGGTCTGGGGGATGCCCCGCTCCTTTTCCAGCAGGGCCAGGGCGGTAAAGATCTCCGCCGGGTTCATGCCCGCAGGTTCTTTCTGCTTTTTTGCTCTCATGAGACTGATTCTCCTTAATTGAAACTATCGTGCTTCGATGAATACGAGGATGAATACGAGGCTCAAAACTCCACCCGCAGGCGAGCCAGGGCGATTTCGTTTTTGGGGAAGGTCAGGCGGGTCTGCCCCATGGAGATGGTGACAGCGCCGTCCTCATAGGCCTCCAAAACTCCGGGGAACTCCTTGCGGCCCTCCCGGCTGCGGTAGAGCTTGATGAGCACGGGACTGCCCAGGAACTTCTGAAAATCCTCCGGCCGTTTCAAGGCCCGCTCGGCCCCGGCGGAGCCCACTTCCAAGGTATAGCTCTCCGGAATGGGGTCCGCCTGGTCCAGAAGGTCCGACAGGGTCCGGGAGACGGCCTCGCAGTCCAGGATGTCCACGCCGCCCTCCTTGTCCAGCAGGACCCGCAGGTACCAGGTGCCCGCCTCCCGGACGTACTCCACGTCCCAGAGGGTACACCCCTGCCGCGCAATGGCGTCCGCCGCCAGACGCGCCGTGAGTTCCGTAATTTTTTCCATTCGGCCTCCCCTCCGCGCATCTCCGGCGCAAAAGACAAAAAAGAAGCGGATCCCCGATCCACTCCGTACCATACCACTACTAACTTGTGCATTATATCACGGTTTTCAAGCCTTGGCAATAGTTTTTTCATATTTCGAGAAAAGTTCACGTAAATTTCTGAAAAAAATCTGAAAAAGGGGTTGACAAGAGGGGAGGGTAGGTGGTATAGTGTGCAAGCTCTGAAGGGGGCTGGGGCGAACGCGGCTGACACGGGGCGAAAGCGTGGGT
>CAJOHW010000048.1 GCA_905234565.1 uncultured Oscillibacter sp.
TAGATGGCAGCGTATAGCAACAGAAAGTTTCAATTATCTGTAAAATCATAGATTGAAGGCCGAAAATTGACCATCAATAATTCATGCGTTTATCCTACACCGGGACAGCTTTCTGTTGAAAACGCTTCCGGCGGTCATAGACGCAGTCAAAACCCCTGGTGAGAGACGCGGAACTTTTTTCTTGACAAGTTGATACGTATATGATATCATAATCATATCAAAACAAGGAGGCGATTCCCATGAAAGAAAAAGTTCTGACCGCCCGGAAAAACGGCATGACCGTCATGCTCCTGACCCTGGGGGTGTACACCGCCGTGACCGTGGGATTGATTCTCGCCGCCATGCGGGGAGCCGTCGTGCCTGTGGTGCTGTGCGCCGTGTATCTGTGCGTGGGGTGGATTCCCTTCCTGGGGCTGAAAATTCTGCGGCCCCAGGAGGCCCTGGTGCTTACCCTGTTCGGCGACTACATCGGGACCCTGAAGGGGGAGGGATTTTACTATGTGAACCCCTTCTGCACATCGGTGAACCCCGCCGCCAAAACCCGGCTGCGGCAAAGCGGGGACGTGGAGGCGAAAAAATCCGGCATGGCCGTGACGCTAAGCAGCCTTGCCGGGGAGAACTACCCCCTGTCCATCCCGGCGGGGAACAAGATGTCCCTGAAAATCATGACCCTGAACAATGACCGCCAGAAGATCAACGACTGCTTAGGCACCCCCGTAGAGATTGCCATCGCGGTGATGTGGCGGGTGGTGGACACGGCGAAGGCGGCCTTCAACGTGGACAACTACAAGGAGTACCTGTCCCTGCAGTGCGACAGCGCCCTGCGGAACATTGTGCGGATCTACCCCTACGACGTGGCCCCCAACGTGGACACCACCGGGGACGGCGTGGCGGATGAGGGAAGCCTCCGGGGATCCAGCGAGGCGGTGGCCCGGCGGATCCGGGACGAGATCCAGAGCAAGGTGGCGGACGCGGGGCTGGAAGTGATCGAGGCCCGGATCACGTACCTGGCCTACGCGCCGGAGATCGCCGCCGCCATGCTGCAGCGCCAGCAGGCCAGCGCCATTATCGACGCCCGGAAGATGATCGTAGACGGGGCCGTGGGCATGGTGGAGATGGCCCTGGAACAGCTCAGTGAGAAGAACGTGGTGCAGCTGGACGACGAGCGCAAGGCGGCGATGGTGTCCAATCTGCTGGTGGTGCTCTGCGGCAGCCACGATGCCCAGCCGGTGGTGAACTCCGGCAGCCTCTATTGAGCATGGAACCCAAGAAACAGGTACCCCTCCGCCTTTCAGCGAAGCTGTACGCCGCCATTGCCGCCTGGGCGGAGGACGATTTCCGCTCCGTCAACGGCCAGATCGAGTATCTCCTGACGGAGTGCGTCCGGCAGAGGAAGAAGAACGGAAAGTACGTGGGGGAGGACATTGACGTGCCCCCGGAACTGGATGTATAAAAACACCGGAAGGGAAGCGGGTTCCGCTTCCCTTCCGGTGTTTTCCGCGTTTTTATTGAATGTGTTCCTCACAAAAGTTATCCAGCACCCGGAACCCCATCTCCTCCGGCTCCGCCACGGGGAATTTCGCAATGGTCACGGGGTCAAAGGCGGGACACAGGCGCTTTTCCGGTTCCAGCCGCAGCGCGGGGGTCTTGTCCTTGGGCATGGAATCACCTCCGGGGTTATTCTCTGCGAATTTTGGGGCTCCATGCCCGGAAATCCGTGGGAAAGTGTATTTTATAATCCCAGGGCGGTACGCAGTTCCGCCGCCCGGTCCGTGCGCTCCCAGCTCACGTGCAGATCCTCCCGGCCCATATGCCCATAGGCGGCTAAGGAGCGGTAAATGGGCTGGCGGAGGTTCAGATCCCGGATGATGGCGGCGGGACGCAGGTCAAAGACTTTCTCTACCGCCGCCGTCAGCTGGGCGTTCCCCACTTTGCCGGTGCCGAACGTGTCGATCAGGATGCTGACCGGGTTTGCCACGCCGATGGCATAGGCCAGCTGGACCTGGCACCGGGCGGCTAAGCCCGCGGCCACGATGTTCTTGGCCACCCACCGGGCGGCGTAGGCGGCGGAGCGGTCCACTTTTGTGGGATCCTTCCCGGAGAAACAGCCGCCGCCGTGGGGGGCGCTGCCGCCGTAGGTATCCACGATGATCTTCCGTCCCGTCAACCCGGCGTCCGCCGCCGGGCCTCCCCGGACAAAGCGGCCCGTGGGGTTCACAAAGTACCGGGTGTTCTCATCCAGCAGATGTTTCGGAATCACCACTTTGGCCACCAGCTCCACCATATCCCTGCGGATCTGTTCCAGGGGGGCGTCGGGGTCGTGCTGGGTGGAGATCACCACCGTGTCCACCCGGAGGGGCTGGTGATTGTTGTCGTACTCTACCGTCACCTGGCTCTTGCCGTCCGGGCGCATATAGGGCACCACGCCGGTTTTCCGCACCAGGGCCATCTGGCGGCACAGCTTCTGGGCCAGGGAGATGGGCAGGGGCATCAGTTCCGGGGTCTCGTTGCAGGCGTAGCCGAACATCATGCCCTGATCTCCGGCCCCCTCCCCCAGTTCCCCGGAGCCGCTCTTGCTCTCCAAAGACTTGTCCACGCCCATGGCGATATCCGGGGACTGCTCGTCGATGGAGACGATGACGGCGCAGGTATCGCAGTCGAAGCCGTATTTCCCCCGGTCATAGCCGATGTCCCGCACCACATTCCGGGCGATCCCGGCGATATCCACGTAACATTTCGTGCTGATCTCTCCCATGACGTGGATCATGCCGGTACAGGCGGTGGTCTCACAGGCCACCCGGCCCTGGGGATCCTGGGCCAGAATCGCATCCAGGACCGCGTCGGAGATCTGATCGCACATCTTGTCGGGATGTCCCTCCGTCACGGATTCGGAGGTAAACAGGAAGCGGTCGCTCATAGGAACTCTCCTCTCTCTTGTTTTTTACTTGCGCTCTTTCAGATTTGCAACATTGCAGGCCGCTGGCACGGCATCTGACCGCAAATCTTATCGCACAAAAGCATCACTGCTCACCGTCTTTTTCGGAAACCCAATCAGGCGCGGAAAATGCGCGTTTCCAACGAAACGCGCAGAAAAAACTCTTGCTGTCCTCATCTGTCGGCGTCCGTCGGATTTGGCACCTTACAACGCAGGTTGCCGTGGCTTCACAGGGCCGGTCCCTCCACCACTCTTGATAAGGCGGTATGCAATTTTCTTCTATTATACCAAAAATCCTGAACGTGTCAAGGGGTTCTCACACAATTCGTCTGCGGCCCGTTTTATCGCAGTTCCTCTGACAAAATCCCTTGACAAACGGGGGAGGGGATAGTAAAATAAAGAAACCTATCATTATAATTGGTTAAATAGACTCTGCCGCCTGGGGCAGGCGGTGTGAGGGCCGGGTAGAGACGCCGGATGACGAAAGGGAGTGGAAGATCGATGCTGGGTTTTGAAGCGGGCTTCTATGAAAAGCTCTTTAACTCCCTGGACAACAACTCTGTGCTGATGCGGGTCGATGCCGACGGCTCCTATCGCCCCATCTGGTGTTCCCGGGAGTATGCGGAGATGATGGAGGGCAGCTGTGAGGAGTGTATCCGCTATGAGAGCGGGGAAGTCACCCGTTCTGTCCACCCGGAGGACCGGGACGCGGTGGCCTATCTGTTCCAGAACCACGTCACCCGGGACGGCACCAACAGCTTTACCATCCGGAAATACACCGTCCAGGGCCATGAGATCTGGGTGAACGTCCACTACGCCTTCGTGAAGGAGGGGGAGGTGCAGTACGCCTACTGCACCTATACGGACGTGACGGAGCTGAAACAGAGCCAGCAGCAGACCCTGGCCATGTACCAGGAGCTGAACAAGGAACTGGACGCCCTGTCCAGCCAGAGTTTGGCGGCGTTGCGCTTGAACCTGACCAAGGGCGTGGTGGAGGAGGTCCACGGCACCGACCTCTATGACGTGGACAAGGCCGGGGCCCCTATCGCGGATCTCTTAGGGGTGCGCATTGCCAATATGCCCCTGGCCTCGGACCGGGAGACCTATATGAAGGTATTCGATTTGGAGAAGCTCCAAGAGAAATACTACCTGGGGGAGGGGCCTGCTTCCCTGGTGATTTTCTCCCGGCGGCAGTCCGGCAGACAGTGCTTTATCAAATACTCCGCCTCCATGCGCAAGGACCCGGCGACGGGGGATGTGATTGTGCTGGGGGTGGAGACGGAGTACAACGCCCAGAAAGTCGCCGACGTGCTGAATGAGAAGGTGCTGGCGAAACAGTACGACATGGTCTGCTACATTGTGGACGGAAACTACGGCGTCTCCATCGGCGATGCCGCCAACATCAAAAAGGGCAGCATTTTCCCCCGGCAGCGGGACGGCAATTATATGGAGTATCTCCAAGAACAGGTCCTGCCTGTGGTGCCGGAAAACCAGCGTCAGGCGGCGGAGGATGCCCTGTCCCTGTCCACCGTCATGGCCCGGCTGGAAGGGGAGGAGGCCTACACCGTCGATGTGTCCTGTGAGATCGGCGGAGAGACCTTCCACAAGCGCTTTACCTATTACGCCGTGGACCGGGAGGCGAAATTCTATATCCTCCTGAAATCCGACATTACGGATGTGATCCGGGAGCAGGGGGAGCGGGAGCAGACCCAGGCGGCGTACAACAGCATGATGGACCAGTTCAACGCCATTGCGGACGAGAGTTTGGCGGTCCAGCGGACCAACCTTTCTACCGGACTCATTGAGGAGTCCCGTGGCCGGGACCTGTATCCCACGGACTACGCCGGCGGTTCCATTGCCGAGAGCGCCCGGATGCGCTCGGAGAGCTTCCTGGTGGAAGGGGACCGGGAAAAGTACGAGGAGACCTTTGCCTTAGACAAACTGCTCCAGCGCACCAGCAGCGGCCAGGGCCCCGCCACCTTTGTGGGGTACTGCCGGAGGGCGTCGGGACGGCAGTGTTTTGTGAAATTCTCCGGCTCCGCCAGCCGCAACCCCGTCACCGGGGATGTGATTGCCTTCGGCGTGGAGACAGAGTACAACACGGAGATGGTAAACCAGGTGCTGGACGAAAAGGTCCTGGCCCAGCAGTACGACATGATCACCTATATCGTCAGCGGCTACTACGGCGTCGCCATCGGGGACGCGGCGAATATCGCCAAAGGCAGCATCTTTCCCAGGACCCGCAACGGCGTGTATATGGACTATATCCGCGGCCAGGTCCTGCCTGTGGCGGCGGGGACGGCGGAGGAGAAGGCGGCGGTGCAAAACGCCCTGTCCCTGGAAACCATTGAAGAAAATCTCTCCCGGAGCGAACCCTATACGGTGGATGTGGCCTGTGAGATTGAGGGGGAAGTGTACCACAAGCGGTTCATGTACTACGCCGTGGACCGGGAGAAGCGCTTCTATATCCTGCTGAAAAGCGATATGACCGCCGTGGTCCGGGAACAGCGGGAGAGGCAGAAACAGCAGACCATCCACAACAGCATGATGGAGCAGTTCAACGCCATTGCGGACGAGAGCCTGACGGTGATCCGGTCCAATATGACTACCGGCCGGATTGAGGATATCCGGGGCCGGGACCTCTACCCCTCAGACTACGCGGGCAACACCGTTGCCGCCTACGCCCAGAGCCGTCTGGACAGCTTCCTCATTGAGGGGGACCGGGAGCGGTATGGGGCGGTATTCGACATGGAGAAACTGTTGGAACGGGCCAACCGGGGAGATGGCCCCGCCTCCATGGTGAGCTACTGCCGCCGCCATTCGGGACGGCGGTGCTTCGTGAAGTTCAGCGGGTCCGCCAGCCGGAACCCCGTCACCGGGGACGTGGACGCCTTCGGCATCGAGACGGAGTGCAGTGCCGAGATGGTCAGCGGAATCCTGAACGAGAAGATCCTGCCCCTCCAATACGACATGGTCACGTACCTGGTCCAGGGCTATTACGGCGTTGTCATCGGGGACGCCGCCAATATCCTCCGGGGCAGCATCTTCCCGAAAGAACGGGAAGGCGTCTATATGGACTACATCCAGGAACAGGTCCTCCCTGTGGTAGTTGAAGAGGAGCGGGAGGCAGTCCGGAGCGCCCTTTCCCTGGAAACCGTGGCGGAAACCCTTTCCCGGGAGGACAGCTGTTCCGTGGACGTGACCTGCGAGATTGGCGGAGAATTTTTCAACAAGCGCTTCACCTTCTACGCGGTGAACAGGGAGACGAGTTTCTATATCCTGCTGAAATCCGATGTCACCGATGTAATCCGGGAGCAGCGGGAACGCACAGAACTCCTGGTCAGCGCCCTGCATGAGGCGGAACAGGCCAACGCGGCGAAGACGTCGTTCCTCTCCAGCATGAGCCACGAGATCCGCACCCCTATGAACGCCATCATCGGCCTGGACAGCATTGCCCTGAGCGATCCGAACCTTCCCGTCAGAACCCGGGAACAGCTGGAAAAAATCGGCGGCAGCGCCCGGCATCTGCTCTCTCTCATCAACGACATTTTAGATATGAGCCGCATTGAGAGCGGACGCATGACCCTGAAAAATGAGGAGTTCTCCTTCCGGGAGATGCTGGAACAGATCAATACCATGATCAACGGCCAGTGTCAGGACAAGGGCCTCACCTACGAGTGCCGCATCACCGGACACGTGGAGGACTACTATATCGGCGACGATATGAAGCTCAAACAGGTCATCATCAACATCTTAGGCAATGCCGTAAAATTCACCCCGGAGGGGGGGACGGTTTGCTTTATTGTAGAGCCGGTGTCCCAGTTTGAGGACAAGGCCACCATGCGCTTCCTCATGCGGGATACGGGCATCGGCATGGACAAGGCCTATCTCCCCAAGATCTTTGAGGCCTTCTCCCAGGAGGACGCCAACAAGGCCAACAAGTATGGCAGTACGGGCCTGGGCATGGCGATTACAAAGAACATCGTGGAGATGATGAACGGCGACATTGCCGTGAAGAGCGAAAAGGGCGTGGGTTCCACCTTCACCGTCACCGTGACGCTGAAAAGGTCCGACAAGCGGGCCCAGGACAGCGGGATTCTCCGGCCCCAGGAGATGCGGGTGCTGATCATCGACGACGACCCCGTGGCCTGTGAACACGCGAAACTGGTGCTGGAAGAGGTGGGCATTGTCTCCGACTTCTGCTTTAGCGGGAAAGAGGCCATGGACCTTTTGCAGGTGGCCTATGCCCGGCGGGAGGCGTACAACCTGATTCTGGTGGATTTGAAAATGCCCGAACAGGACGGCGTGGAAGTCACCCGGCGGATCCGGGAACTGTACAACGGGGAGTCCACCATCATCATCCTCACGGCGTACAGCTGGGACGACATCATGGAGGAGGCCCTGGCGGCGGGAGTGGACACCTTTATGTCCAAACCCCTCTTTGCCTCCGAGGTATTGAAGGAGTTCCAACAGGCCATCCAGCGCAAACACGCCGTCCCGGAGGAAGTCCACCGGGCGGATCTGGCGGGAAGGCGGATACTCTTGGCGGAGGATATGTTCATTAACGCGGAGATCATGCTGGAACTGCTGGGAATGCGGGAGATGGAAGTGGACCACGCGGAAAACGGCCAAATCGCCGTGGAGAAGTTCGCACAAAGCCCGGAGGGGTACTACGATGCCATTTTAATGGACGTGCGGATGCCGGTGATGACGGGCCTGGAAGCCACCGCCGCCATCCGGGCCATGGACCGGCCCGACGCCAAAACCGTGCCCATTATCGCCATGACCGCCAACGCCTTTGACGAGGATGTCCAACGGTCCCTGCAGGTGGGGATGAACGCCCATCTGAGTAAACCCGTGGAGCCGGACCGCCTCTATGAGGCCCTGGAAATTTTGATTCAGGATTAAAGAGGAAGCGCACAACAGGGGCTGGCGGAAGCCACCCCCTGTTGAATTCTGTCGAAAGCGGTTGTGCGGCGGACGGCTGTGTGGTATGATGGCGGGGCAAGGAGGCGGTGAGGATGGTAAGAGTAGAAAATTACGCAGAAGTGAAAACGGGCGCTGGACTGCGGAAACTGCTTCAAGCTCCCAGCAGTCGTGAACTGGAAACGTTAGGTTTAAGCTTCAGCAAAATCACAACCCTGCCGGATTCCATCGGGCAGCTCTCCAACCTTAAAACGCTGGATTTGGGCAATACTAATATCACAACCCTGCCGGAATCCATTGGACGGCTCTCCAATTTGTATTTGCTGGATTTGAGCTACTGCCACCTCCAATCCATTCCCCGCAGCGTGGCAGAAATGGGACTGCGGTTTACGGACGATCCTAATGATTATGAAGGTATAATTCTTTATAACACCATCCTGGAAGAAGGAGATCCAAGCCTGTACCTCTCCAATGACAAAGAACTAATCCAGGCCTTCTATGAGGGCGACCAGATATCAGAGGGAGAGGCCATCCGGGAGTGCAAGGTGATCTTTTTAGGGGACGGCGGCGTGGGAAAAAGCTCCCTCATTGAGCGGATTATGGAGGATACCTTCGCTCTGGGGAAATGGCCCACCGACGGAATGCGGGTGATCCCCTGGGAGACGGAACTGGACGGGAACCCCTTCCGTCTGCGGTTTTTGGACTTTGGCGGACAGGAGATTGTGCACTCCATGCACCGGTGCTTTCTCTCGGGACACACAGTGTATGTGGTGGTCTGCGACGCCCGGAGCGACACGGGGATCGATGCCGTGGCCGGACGCTGGCTGGAACAGGTGAAGTCCTATGCCCCGGGCTGTCCCGTGATTCTGGCCCTGAATAAGGCGGACGTAAATCCCGGCATCTCCGTCAATGAGACCAATCTGAAGGAGCGGTTCCCGGGCCTCAAAAAGGTCCTGAAAACCTCCGCCGCCGTGGAGTACAGCAGCGAATTCTACGCCGGACGGCTGTATGACGCCATCATGGATCTGGCCCCCTCCTGCGTACAGGCTCTCCGGGGCAACCGGGGAATGCTGACCGTCAAGCGGGCTTTAGAAGCCATGAACGCGGAGAAAAAGCCCTACATCACGTCCGAGGAATACCAGGCCCTGTGCATCGAAAACGGCATCAAAACCAAAAAACTCCAGCGGTCCATGCTGGAATGGTTCCGGGATTTGGGGGTGGCGTATTTCTATGAGCGGGATGCCTTTGATCTGCGGCTGGAAAGTTTGCGGGTGCTGGACCCGGTGTGGCTGACCAACGGCATTTACCGTCTGATTCTCCGGGCGGGAAAGCGGGTGAAAAACGGCGTCCTGACCCATGAGGACATCCGCGAGGTCTTAGAGACGCCGTACGAGGGGGACGCCCGGGAGGATGTGCGGTACAGCGCGGAGGAGACGGAGTTTGTCCTGCACGTCATACGGATGTTTGAGATCTCCCATGAGATGGAGGGAGGCCGGGAACTGATCCCCATGCTGATGGAGAAGAACGCTCCCCGGGGACGGGAGGCCCTGCGGAAAGACGCCCTGCATCTTCGCTGGGAGGGGCCGTTCCTGCCCAACAACGTGATCCACAAGCTCATGATCCAGATGTACCCGGACTTGGACCGGAACTGCGCCTGGCGCACCGGAGGGCGGTTTGCCGGAAAGGGGGACTGTACGGCCCTGGCGGAGATGAACGATGACAAGTCCGTGGATGTCTACGTCTCCGGCAAGAACGGAGAGGATCGGCGGAAGTACATGGACGATTTCCGCAGCCGGGTGAGGGCCATTCTGCACACGCTGAATCTGCGGGAGACGAAAGAGTATCTCTGCTATGCCGTCGAGGATAAGGAGCACTGTCAACAACTTAAGGAGATTGGCCTCGGATAGTTTACAAATTAACGCATAACTCCGAGTATCAGTCAAAATTGCAGAAAAAATGTTATACGAA
>CAJOHW010000049.1:0-9453 GCA_905234565.1 uncultured Oscillibacter sp.
TCCATCTCGCCGCCGGAAAGGCAAAGACCATCCAGCGGCTCTTTACGGCGGAGACAGGGGGAAAGCTGATCCTTCAGCTGTCCCTGGGGAATGTGCCCGCCCCCAATATCGTCACCGTGCGGAATGTGCAGGTGCAGAAGGTCACCCTCTCAGACGGCGGGAACGCCCTGCCTGCTCCCCTTACCTTCCGGGCTCCCAGCGCCGTCTCCTTCTGGGCCCACGGGGACTATGCCGCCGCTCTCTCCGGTTCGGACAGCGCCATCTCCGTGAACATCCAGAAGGCCCCCGCCAAGGGCGCGGAGCCCTGGAAGATCAAGCTGTTCCTGGATACGGCGGCGGCGCTTCAGGCCGGGAAGTTCTACCGTGTGGCGGCGGATCTCCTGGCGGAAAAGGCCCAGACCGTGGAGATCTGCTACAACAACGGCGGCGTGGAGATGGGGTATGACTCCATGGGCGGCATCCGGCTGGCCGCCGGAGAGAAAAAGACCGTGGAGAAGATCATCGGCGTCCCCGCCGACAAGTCCGATACCGCCAATCTGATGCTGCAAGTAAATCTGGGCAATACCACCTCTCCCAATACGGTGGCGGTCAGCGGCGTCACCGTGGAGGAGATCACCGTAGACTACGTGGATCTCCTGCAAAAAGGCTTCGCGTACCAGACGGGCAAGGCCGTCACCTCCTGGACCTGGTCGGATTACGACGCGGAACTGGTGGAAAAAGCCGACAGGGCCTGCCTCCGGATCACCCAGGTTCCCGCCTCGGGGGCGGAGGTGTGGAAGGCCAAACTGTTCCTGAAAACGGGAGCCACCCTTGCCCCGGGGAAATCCTATCTGGTCCACGCCGATTTGAAGGCCGCCAAGGCCCAAAACTATGAGGTGTGCTACAACAACGAGGAGACGGAAAAGGGCTTCGACGTGCTGTACTCCCAGTTCGTTCCGGCGGGGAGCCCGGTGTCGGTGGATAAGAAGATCACGGTTCCCAGCGATATGACGGACGCGGGGGAACTGATCCTCCAGTTCTCCCTGGGTGGACCGGAGCCAAACGAGTTTGAGGTCAGCGGCCTGACGGTGCAGGAGATGGACTTCGGCGGCGGAGGAAAACAGATTCCCCTGGGCGCGGTGGTGAATCTCATCCAGTCCCCCGGCGGGGCGGGAACCCTGGAGGTAACCCGGACTCAGATCTCCTGCCAGCTGCGCGCCAGCGCCGCCCAGCCGGAGGGCAGCGCCGTGGAAGTGTACGGCGCCAATCTCCGGGCCGGGGAACGGTACACGGTGTCCTTCCGGGCCAGGGCGGATAAGGCCATGGAGGGCCGGTTCCTGCTGCGGCAGGGGGACACGGCGGCGGTAGTCCAGTCCGTCCAACTGTCCCCTGACGCGCAAACCTATACCTTCTCTACCCCCCAGCCCCTTGCCAGCGGCGGGGCCTGGGACCTGGTGTGGCAGCTGGGGTCCGCGGAGAATCAGAAACTGGGTCCGGTTTCCGTAGAGCTGTCCGACATCGCGGTGCAGGTGCCGTCGGAAACCCTGACGGTTACGCCCGGCACACAGCGTGTGACGGTGAACGGGGAGGAAATCCAGCCGGCGGTCTACCGGATCAACGGCAGTGACTACGTGAAGCTCCGGGATCTGGCAGTGCTGCTGAATGGCACCGACGCCCACTTTGTGGTCCGCTACAACAAGGTGAACCGGGCGGTGTCCATCACCACCGGAAAGGAGTACACCCCGGTGGGCGGGGAACTGAGTACTGGGGCGAATCTGCCCGGCACCTGCGTGCGCAGCCCCCATAACGTGGAGATCAACGGCAAGGGCGTCTCTCTGAAAGCCTACTACATGGATCGGAACAACTACTACCGGCTCCGGGATCTCTCCGGTCTGCTGGGCTTTACGGTGGCGGAGGACGACACGACCGCGGCCATTGCCTCTCCCCTGACGCCGGAAAACCAGGAGGCGTCCCACGCCTACCGGTACTTCTTCCGCCCGGAGATTGACGGGGATTCCCAGCCCTATGTGGGCGATCCCATGCCCTACTATGAGAACGGCACCTACTATCTCTACTACCTGAAAGAGGGCGGGGACTCCTACAACCACTCCGTGTATCTGACAACGACCACGGATTTTGTCACCTATCAGGAACAGGAGAACCCCGTACTGGGTTCTTCCAGAGAGGACCGGCAGGACAGCTGGATTGGCACCGGATCCGTGGTGAAAGTGGATGGGACGTATTACCTGTTCTACACGGGACACGCCCCCTCGGCGGCCTATGCGTACGGGGAGACGCTGATGGTGGCAAAGAGCAGCGAACTCACCGCCTTTGAACGGGTCAACGGCTGGGAGATCCGTCCCCCTGCCGAACTGGGACAGAAGAACGATTTCCGGGATCCCCAGGCGTATTACGATCCCCAGACCCAGACCATCTCCCTGACGGTGACGGCCTCCCAGGGGGGCATCGCCAGAATCCTGAAATACACCTTAGACAAGAACCTGCAAAATCCCAGGTATGACGGCATCATTTTCACGGATCCCACCGGGGACTACTGGAACTTAGAGTGCAGCGACACGTTCCGGATGGGGGACAAATGGTACCTCACTTACTCCGGCCAGGAAGACACCCTCTGGTACGCCATGGCGGATTCCCGGTTTGGCCCGTACTCCGATCCCATCCGCATGGAGGGCAAGGTGTTCTACGCCGCCAAGCACGTGGAGGACGGGGAGAACACCTATATGGTGGGCTGGGCCAGACGGTCGGAGACGGCCTCCTCCACCCAGGAGGTCTCCGGCTGGGGCGGAAACCTGGTGGTCCAGCAGGTGAAGCAGCAGGTCGATGGAACGCTGGCGCTGGTTCCGGTGCAGGGCATCGTATCGGATCTGGAATCCGCGGGGGCGGTCACCGCCCAAGATCGTCGCGTGCGCTCTGACGCCGGTTACGCCTATGAGCAGGCGTTCACCTGCGGCGAAACCTTTATGCTGCGGGGTGCGTTTACCTTCACCGGAGACGGGGCCTTCGGTTTGGCCTTTGACTTCAACGGAAAACAGGACAGCCGCAAGCTCATTTCCCTGGTTCCGTCGGAGCAAAAACTCCGCCTCTCCTTCAACGAGGGCGCAACGCCCATTGCGGAGGCCCAGGCACAGCTTGTCCCTGGCGAAACCTATGCGTTTACCTACATTCAGGACGGCTCTGTGGGCATCTTCTATGTAGACGGCCAGTCCGCCCTGGTGGTGCGGCTGTACGGCGTCACAGGAAAGAGTCTGTCTCTGTTCGCGGAGAACAACGACGTGCGCTTCACCTCCCTTCGGCAGTATACGAAGTAAGCGCAGCACAAAAGACGGGGCTGGGAATCCCAAAGGGTTCCCAGCCCCGTCTCCTTTGACAGCCGAATGCGTCTATCATCCAGAGCCGCCCGTTTCAGCCGCAGTCCGCCATGGTTCTGCCCTCGCCCGCCACGCCTTGAAAATCGGAAATAAACTTGGCAATCGCCGCGTCAATGGCCGCGTTTTTCACCAGCCCCTCAATCACATCCGGCGCCACTGTCACCGCTTTCACGCCGTATTTCGTCAGTTCCAGCACCTGCTGGCTGTTCTTAAAGCTGGCGGCCAGGAGGCCGCTGTCCAGACCGCTGCGGGTAATGGCGTCGTGAATGTCTTTGGCCACCTGGACGCCGTCAAAGCCCAGATTGTCAATGCGGTTGATGTAGGGGGCCGCGTACTCCGCACCGCACTTGGCGGCCAGGAAGCCCTGCATGGGCGTGTAGATCGCCGTGCCGATAAACCGGATGCCCTCCCCGCGCAGCAGCGCCATGGCCTTGAAGCCCTCCGGAATACAGGGAATCTTCACCAGGGTGGTGTCTCCCAGTTCCCTGACGATCCGCCGGGCCTCTTCCAGCATGGTCTCCGCGTTCAGGGACACGGCCTGGACGAACAGTTCCCCCTCCGCGCCTACGATGGAGCGGATTTCCCGCAGGACCTCATAGGGGGGACGCCCCGCTTTCGCCAGGATGGAGGGATTTGTGGACACGCCGTCCACCGGGAAGGACTCGTAAATGCGGCGGATTTTTTCCACGTTGGCATCGTCAATACAGAGTTTCATGACAGGGTCCTCCTTGCAGTTTACAAAGTCTGTTCCGTCCGCTCAATGATGTCATCCTGGGTGGCCCGGGAGAGCATATTGAAAAACGCGCTGTATCCAGCCACCCGGACAATCAAATCTTTGTGCTGTTCCGGGTGCTTCTGGGCGTCAATCAGGGTAGCCCGGTCCACCACGTTGTACTGCACATGGTAGCCGTCCAAACGGTTGAAGAAGGTGCGGATGATCAGTTCCAGTTTCTTTGTGTTCTCCGGGGTGGACAGCATGGCGGGCGTCACCTTCTGGTTCAGCAGCACCCCGCCGGTGATCTCATGGGTGGGCAGTTTGGAGACGGATTTGAATACCGCCGTGGGGCCGTGCTGGTCCATGGCGTGGGCGGGGGAGCAGCCCTCCGCCAGAGGGGCCCGGGCATGACGCCCATTGGGGGTTGCCATGGTGCCGTATCCCTGCCCCACATTGGCGGAGATAGAGGACGTTCCGGCGTACCGGATGCCGCCGATGGGTCCCCGGCCATAACGGGTATTCGGGTACTTTTTCATCTCGTCGATATAGGAGGCGTAGGCCTCCACCACCAGCTGGTCGGCGGCGTCATCATCGTTGCCGTACTTGGGGGCCTCGTGGATCAGCATCTGGCGGATCCGCTCCCCCTCCTCCCCGGCGAAATCACTGGCCAGGGCGTCCATGAGCTGCTGAGCGGTCAGTTTCTTCTCCTCAAAAACCAGAGTTTTGATGGCCGCCAGGGAGTCTGCCATATCCGCGATGCCCACCTGTAAGCCGGAGATGAAGTCGTAGACCGCGCCGCCCTCTTTGATGGTCTTGCCCCGGCCCAGACAGTCCTGTGTCAGGGTGGAGCAGAGAATGTCCGGCACCTCCCGTTCGCTGGCCAGGTCAATGGCGTTTTCCACAATCACGCTGGCCCGGGTCAGTTCCCGGATGCTCTTGTCCCACGCGCTCATGAGCTCGTCAAAGGACTGCATCTCCCGGAAATTGCCGTAATCCCGGGTAAACCGCTTTCCGGAAGTGACATCAATGCCGTTGTTCATGACCATCAGCAGAATACGGGGGAAGTTCATATAGCTCATGCCGGTGCAGCGGTAGCCCCACTTGCCGGGGACGGCGGTCTCCACACAGCCCACCGCCGAATAGTTGTAGGCGTCCTTCTTCTTCACGCCCTTCTCGATGAAGGACGGGATGATCACCTCGTCGCTGTTAAACGCCGGCATTCCGGTGCCCAGTTTCAGCACTTCCAGGGCCTCGTTCATAAACGCCTGGTTCAGGTTCCGGTGATAGCGGACCGTCAAATTAGGCTGGGGGAGCCGGGTCTGGCCGATGGATTTCAAGATCAGGAAAGAGAGCCTGTTGACCGCGTCCTGTCCATCGGGGGTCTGACCGCCGATGGTGACATTTTGATACATAGGGCTGCCTGCGCTGGAAAAGGTGTGGGACTGGGAGCGGACCTTGTTCACCGTCAGGGTTTTGATCCACAGGTTTGTCAGCAGTTCCACCGCCTGGTCCTCCGTGATCCGTCCCGCCTCCAAATCCGCGTCCAGATAGGGCCCCGCGTACTGGTCAAAGCGCCCGTAGGACAGGGAGTGTCCGTTGGACTCGATCTGCAGCACCAGCTGGATAAACCACACGGACTGCACCGCCTCGTGGAAGGTCTCCGCCGGTTCATAGGGGACCTTTTCGCAGACCCGGGCGATTTCCAGCAGTTCGGACTTCCGGGGCTCCGGGGCGGTTTCCGCCTTCTCCCGGGCCAGGTCCGCGTACCGCTTCGCAAAGTCCCGGACCGCCTGAATCACAATCAGCACCGCCTTGTAGAACTGGTACTTGTCGATGGTGTCAGGCTGGGTGAGATCCAGGCCGTGTTTGTACTCCCGGGCCCGGCGCTCGTAATTTTTCAGGCCCAGCCGCAGGAGATTGGCGTAATCCACCACGATGTGGGCGTCTCCGGCGTTCAGCTTTCCCTCCATGCCGAAGAACCCGGTCTCCATATAGACCCCCATCTCCTCGGGCATCAGGGCCTCTCCCCGGGCCCGGAGATTGTTGTTCTCCCAGAAGGGCGCAATAGAGCGGATCTGTTCCTTGGTTTCCTCCGTGATATAGAACACGTCCCCGTCCCGTTTCTCGAAGAGATCCAGCTCGTCCAGCACGAATTGCAGGGTGTACTCCGGGAAGATAGGCGCGTCCTTATTGGACGAGGCCTGATTGCCCGCCAGGACCGTTTCGTCCTCAATGTAGATGGACATCTTTTCCAGAATGTTTTTCAGCATCAATGCCCGCTTCATCACGGCGGGCTGGTTCCGGTTGGCCTGATAGCTCTCCGTGGCCAGCATGGCCCGCTGGGCGTCAATGTAGGGTTTCTTTTCCAGCACAGCCTCCCGGTAAGCCTGCATCCGGGGGGTCAGGGAACCGAAATGCGCCTTGTTTTCCATGGCTGCCTCCTGTCATCCTTCCGGCGGTTCGTTGATACCCGGAGAATACCACACTTTCCCCTGCCTGTCAACAGGAATTTTTGAAAATGCAGAAAATATTTTTCATTCGTAATTTTACTGTTTACAATCATAAGAATCTGTGATAGAATGCCTCTGTCAGGGAAAGCCCGCCGCATACGGCGGAGCGTGAGGAGGAGAAGACCGTGGAGCGGACCGGTATCATTTTTAATGTACAGAAGTTTTCCATCCATGACGGACCCGGGGTCCGGACCACTGTGTTTTTGAAGGGGTGTCCCCTTCGCTGCCGGTGGTGCGCCAACCCGGAGTCCCAGATGGAGCGGGTGCAGATTGTCTATGATGAGAGAAAATGTCTGCACTGTGGGAAGTGCGTCCGGGCCTGTCCGGAAAAGGCCCTGGCCATGGACCAGGAGGGCCGGATCCGGGTGGACTTCTCCCGGTGCGTGGGCTGCCTCACCTGTACGGAGGGCTGTCCCGGCAGGGCGTTGACCCATGAGGGGGAGCGAAAGAGCGTGGAAGAGATCGTGGCGCTTTGTATGCAGGATGCGGCCTTCTACGAGGAATCCGGCGGCGGCGTCACGATTTCCGGCGGCGAAGGCATGGCGCAGCCCGCCTTTACGGAGGCTCTTGTGGGCGCTCTGCGGGAAAAGGGGATCCATACCGCCATTGAGACCACCGGAGCTGTAAGCGCGGAGGTGTTTCAGAGGCTGGCTCCCCTGTTTGACCTGTTGCTGTTCGATGTGAAGCACCACGATCCGGTCCGGCACCGGGAGGGCACCGGGGTCCGGAATGAGGAGATTCTCGAAAATCTGGCCTGGGCACGGCAGCAGGGCCTCACGGTTTTGCCCCGGGTTCCGGTGATTCCCGGTTTTAACAGCGCCTTGGAGGACGCCGGGGGCCTTGCCGCCCTGCTGAACCGCCTGGGATTCCGGCAGGTGCAGCTGCTGCCCTTCCACCAGATGGGAGAGCGGAAGTATGAGCTTCTGAACCGGGACTACGCCATGAAGGGCGTGAGGGCCCTGCACCCGGAGGATCTGGCCCCTTACCGGCAGGTGTTTCTGGACGCGGGACTGGACTGCTTCTTCTAAGAGATGTTGAATTTCCCTTGGATTTTTCCGGTGGATTGTGTTACAATCGAAAGGGAAAACGAAAGAGCGGGGGGCTGCCCATGAGGAAGCGGGAAAACGCGATTTTGGAACTGTTGTCGGAGAGCGGGCGCATGGAAGTGGCGGCGCTGGCGGAAAAACTGGGGATCTCCCAGGTGACGGCCCGCAAGGACCTGGACGCCCTGGAAGAGCGGGGGATTCTGCGCCGGGAGCACGGCTGGGCGGTCTTTGGGGGGAAAGACGACATCCACAACCGTCTGGCGTTCCACTACGAGGAGAAGCGGCGGATTGCCCGTGAGGCCGCAAAGCTGGTGACTCCCGGAGAGACGGTGATGATCGAAAACGGAAGCTGCTGCGCCCTGGTGGCGGAGGAACTGGCCAGGACAAATCAGGACGGCACCCTGATCACCAACAGCGCCTTTATTGCCAATTACATCCGAAAGATCGGGCGGATCCGTATCGTGCTCCTGGGCGGCGACTTCCAGAACGACTCCCAGGTCCTGGTGGGGCCGATTCTCAAAACCTGCGCGGAACAGTTCTATGTCAAAAAACTGTTCATCGGTATTGACGGGTATTCTGCGCGTCTGGGGTTTACGGGCAGCGACCACCTGCGGGTCCAGGCGGTGCGGGACATGGCGCAGCAGGCCGAGACCGTCATGGTCGTCACCGAGAGCGCCAAATTTGACCAGAACGGCGTGGTGCCCTTGAAGCTGGATCCCCATTCCTGCCAGGTCATTACAGACGCCTCTCTTTCGCGGGAAAAAGAGGAAATATTGACGCAAAGCGGAGTGAAGGTCCATAAGGCCGGCATGGAGGAAGATCCCGCGTAAGCGGCCATGATACTCGCGCTCTTTAAGGTTCGCCGCATTTTAGGTCACTGACACGGCAGCCAGGGACTGTACGCCTTCGGCTTTGAAGAGGGCCGGCTGTCTCCGGCCAGGGCGTTTTGTTCCCTCCGGAACACGAAGTATCTGACGGTTACGGAGGGCGGAATCGTGACGCTCTGCGACTTTGAGAGGCGTTCCGGCGCGGCTCTGGTGGGTTTTCAGGGAGAGGTTCTCAGCCAGGCGGCCTATGAGGACTGCACCTCCTGTTTCGTCACAGCGGATCAGGGGGAGATTTATACCGCGAACTATCACAAGGGCACGGTGTCCCGGCTTTTCCTGCGGGACCGGACCCTGGAATATGAGGACACCACTTTGATACGCCGGAAAGCCGGGTGCCACCAGGTGCTGCTCTGGAAGGACCGGATCCTGGTTCCCTGCCTCTTTCTGGACGAAGTCCGGATCTTTGACCGGGACATGAATCCGGCGGGGCGTATTGCGTTTCCCGCCGGGACAGGACCCCGGCACGGCGTTTTTTCCAAAGACGGGAGGCGGCTGTATCTGGTGTCGGAGCTGAGCAACGAGCTGTTCGTGATCTCCACGGGAGACTGGACGATACAATCCCATATCTCCATACTGCCCGGCGGAGAGACCCACAAAAAGGACACCGCGGCGGTCCGCCTCAGCGCCGATGAGAGCATGCTCTATGTCTCCACGCGGACCATGGATCTGCTCTCCGTGGTGGATTTGAGGGGAGACACCCCCCGTCTTGCCCAGAACGTTTCCTGCGGCGGACAGCACCCCAGGGATTTTATCCGTGTGGAGAACTGGCTCCTGGCCGCAAACCGCTTTTCCGGCACGGTGGATTCCTTTGCGCTGCGCGGAGACGGGACCATCGCAGAGAAGACGGGGGAGACGGAAATTCCCGGCGTGGTGTGTCTGGCGGCCCGGTAAAAGAAACAGGCGGCGTATTTTGTATGTAGAAACGGG
>CAJOHW010000049.1:9506-10839 GCA_905234565.1 uncultured Oscillibacter sp.
GTACGGTGCGAAATAACGAACACGCCGTGGAATCAAGTCCCCGGCGTGTCTTGGGCAACAGGTTTGCGGCAAATGTCAGGAATGGCGTCAGACCACGGAAGAAGGTTATCCAGGAAAGACGCGTTCGTTTCGTCCATACGTTTGGGAGTCTCGGTCAGCAAATGCCGCAGATATTCGTAAGGCTTGAGACGGTTCGCTTTGGCGGTTTCCACAACGCTGTAAACGACGGCGCTGGCTTCCGCCGGCTTATCGGAGAGGAACTCCCCGCTGCGGTAGACGAACATGAAGGATTTCGCGTTCGCCGCCCGACCGTCCTTCTGGACATGGCAGGGCGTCTCATCGGCCTATGCTACGGGCAGACGGCGCAGTTCGGCCCGCAGTCTGTCCCAAAGGGGATACAAATACCGCTCCACGCAGCGAATGACCCAGTTGGCCATGGTGGGGACAGAGAGATTCAGCCCTTCCCGCTCAAACTCCTGACTGATTCGATAAAGCGGCAAGGCATTCGTATACTTGCCGTTCATAATCGCGGCGACCAAAGAAGGCGTGGCGAGGCTGTGCGCCAGCAGTTCCGACGGACGCGGCGCTTTTTTTATCAAATCTTCGGTTTTGGAAGCGTAAACGGCGATATGATGTTCCACGACTTCCCGCGTGGCGGGATGATATTCCAGTTTACGGTACACTTCATCAGGCAGACGCTTCCAGCCGTTCTCCCCGAAAACTTCCGTAAGCTCCCCATCGCTCAACTCATGGATTTCCTGACGGACGGGAATGTCCTTGAGGTCTTTGTCCAGCTTCCCCTTGGGACGCTTTGTCCGAATACGGACGACCTTCTCTTCCGTCGGCTCCTCCGCCTCGTCGTCGCTTTCGACTTCGGCTTCGTTGAACGCCTGTTCCGACAGCGATTCCAGCTTTTCCGTTTTCCGTCCGAAAAGGCGGGCCTCCATTTCGGCTATCCGTTCCTCAAACAGGGAAAGTTGCGTTTGCGTTTGCATAAACAACGCGATGATTTCCTCTTTATTAAGTTGTTTCAGTTCTTCAACCGTATATTTCTTCAAGGAACCCACCGCCTTTCGTTATGCCGTAATCATAGCGAAAATTCCGTCAAAAGTCAAATCGACATAGAAATTCGTCCCGTCAAAATGACTGTTGAAAACTTTTGGCTTCCTGAACGCTATCTCTGTGATAATTTACGCATAAGGCAGGCGTTTACGGAAAACTTGTGGAAAGTTTGACGATACCAAAGGACGCGCTTCCCGCAAAATGTGGAAAACGCGTCCTTTGTCTTTCGCCGAAGCCGTCAAGTTCTCGCGGATTTTCTCCGTTTTGACCA
>CAJOHW010000050.1 GCA_905234565.1 uncultured Oscillibacter sp.
ATGGTGGGGGAAGGTGGATTCGAACCACCGAAGTCGTCGACAACAGATTTACAGTCTGCCCCATTTGACCGCTCTGGAATTCCCCCATATTCAAGATACGTTTTATACGTTTGCTGGAGCTGGTGGACGGATTCGAACCCCCGACCTGCTGATTACAAATCAGCTGCTCTACCAGCTGAGCTACACCAGCAGTACGCTAACGTGAATTGCATTTTACCACAGATCCGTGCCCTTGTCAACAAAATTCTTTTCAGCACTTCAAATTTTCTGCTTTACCAGGAGGTGAGCCAGGCAAGATACTCCGTCACAGCGTCCAGGCGGGGACTGTTGGGGAGCACCCCCAGGTAAACGGTGTCTGTGAGATCCGCGTGTTGTATCAGCGGGATTCGGGAGAGATCCACTCCATTGGTCTGTACGATGGAATCCTCTCGATATTCTTCCTCCTCTCCCAGGAGTACGGCCAGTTCATTGTCTTGCAGCACGACTTTGTTTTCCGTGAGACATCCATCTATCTCGAAATCTGACGGAAAGATGTCAGGGGTGAGTTCCATGAGATACCCGCTTTTCGACAGCAGATCATACGCTTCCCGGTTCATCAGGACCAGATCCAGCTGCTTTGCGTGGATGGCACCCTGAAGTTTCAGTCGGGAGGCGTAGGCGTATTCGTGGCTGGCGGGGTCGGGGTCCTCAGAGAGATACAGATCCGGATAGACATAGACCGTCTGCTTCTGGGGATTGTTCCCTGCATTGATAACAAACCCTTCCGTCAGGGTGTGCTCCAAATCGCCGCTGACCGCCACATTGCAAAAGCCCGCATACAGCAAAACCTCTTTCCGATTTCTGGCTCTGTATACTCCATAGCCCAGAACATAGAGTACAATCAAAAGCAGGACCATGGGCAGTTTATAGTAGGAAAAAAGGTACTCCGCTTTGCCCGAAAGATTCATGCGGCGGAAGGCTTCCCGCCTGGCGGATCGTTCCTGGGGGGTGAGCTTCATCAGGAGTTCTCCCCTTCCATAGGCGGCGAGGCGCAGGCCCGGATGACGCCGGAGAACAGATAGGAGCTGAGCAGAGCGCACAACCCTTCCCCGAACAGAAGCACCGGCGTATAGACGGCAACCACAGTATAAAACATGGCGAAATGAATCGCCGCGGTGAGAATGGTGCAGAAGAGATAGTGGGTTCCGATGAAGAAGGCGTTTTTCAGCATGGCCAGGTTGGTGTTCACCACGCTGGCGGTGAGAGGGAACACATAGAGCAGGACGATTCCGTAGGCCAGAGAGGCCGCAATGACCAGGGCGGACACAAAAGTCCAGAGCACGGAGGCGAAGCCTTGGGAGGAGCGGAACAGGTGAAAGAGAATGTACCCGTCTCCCGCCAAAAGGGAGCCAATGCCCAGGAGAATCAGCCACAGGACGGTGGCCTGCCGAAAGTTCTCCCGAAAGGCCCGGAAGAACTGGGCGGTCAGATTCCCCTCCTTCTCCTGGACGATTTTCAGCGTCACCGCGTACAGCGCCGTGGTAGACGCGCCCATGGTGAACACCGGGAGAGAGCAGAGCAGCCAGAGCAGGTTCAGGTAGCAGCTCCAGGTGAGTTTGAGAAGTACTTGGCTCAGGGGGCTGTCATAAGAAAAGAGTTTCATCCATCCGATTCCTCCCGCTGGCACCGGGTGGATTCCCGGCGGATTAGATCTGTCTGCGTATGCACAATCCGGTAATCCAAGTTGGGTTCCCGGATCCGGGTGGTCAAAAGCTGGACCGCGGAGAAGGCCATGATCTCCGTGTGGATATGGACGGTAGTCAGGGGGGGCATCATCCGGCGGGACTCCGGGGAGTCGTCGAACCCGCACAGGAGGACATGGCCCGGCACGGTTTTTCCCAGTTCCCGCAGGGCGTCCAGGGTGTCAATGGCCAGGAAGTCATTGGCGCACAGGAACACGTCCGGAAGAATGGGCATGGCCTGGATCTGCCGGAAAATCGTCTGGCGGTCATTGGATTTGACGCAGAACCCCTCCTCAAAGGGGACGCCGCTGAACATGAGGGCCGTGCGAAGGGACAGATACCGCTCCAAAAAGGACTCGCAGTGGGCGTAATCCCCCACAAACCCCATGCGTTTCTTTCCCTGCTGGATCAGCTCATGTACAAGCCGGGAGATCTCTGTGGTATTTTCCATGTAGAGCTGGTCTGTGGGCAAGGCCCCTCCGTGAAAGAACGTAGGTCCGTCAATAAAGAGGGTAGGGAGCCCCAGGGCGCACACCATCTCCGCGTACCGGCGGGCAAAGACCTCGATACAGACCACGGCAGCGGCCTGTTCCGGATGGAACGCCGGGGGCAGGGCCAGGGCGGTCAACTGCTCCGGCGGAATCTCATAGACCCCCACGGAATACCCCAGCCTGCCGATCTCCTGCTGGAAGCGGTCCAGCATGGAGGAGGCGAAGTGGGAGTAATCCAGGCGCTTCGCGGTGAGGACCGCGATTTCTCCGGCCTTTGCCTCGTCCGCTCTGTACGCCTCCGGCGGGAACGCGGATGATTCGCTTTCGGCAAAGGCAGGGCGGAGATCGGGGCGGGCAGTGAAATAGGAGAACTGCTTGTACCCCATCTCAACGGCCTTTTTCAAGATCCTCTCCCGGGTGGCGTCCGCAAGGCCAGGGGCGTTGTTGATAGCCTTGGAGACGGTATTTCTGGAAATGCCCAGTTCCTCCGCGATGTCTTGAATGGTCACCTTTCTGCCCACAGCTGCCCGCCCCCTTTCTTATATTGCATCCTATTATAACAACTGTCGGACATTTGTCAAATAAAATCTATCGCCGCCTCAGAAATTGTGCAAATCGAAAGAAACCTCTTTGTCGGTTTTGACAAATGCGCGGTAACAATTTTGTAACACCTCACAAACTGTGCATTTATGATGGCATATCGTTGACATTTGCCCAGAAAATGTGTAAAATAGGGGTTACATCATAGGGCTTCCTCAAAATGGAAGGCAGCGCAAATACACACAAACCTGCGCATACAGATCGGTGTGCGTTTGCACGCACCCTGGGGGAGAAGCTCCTGTGGAAGAGGAAAGGGAGGAATTGTATGGACAACGAAACTGCTCCGGCGAAGAGCCGGAAAACGGGAGGAGGGACGCTGCACAACACCATGGTGTACATGCGTCAGCACTGGCAGCTCTATTTGATCTTCATCCTGCCCGCGCTGGTTCTGACGCTGATCTTCAAGTACATCCCCATGGGCGGCGTCCTGATTGCGTTTACGGACTACAATCCATTTCGGGGGATTCTGGGCAGCGACTGGGTCGGCTTTGAACATTTCAGGAGGTTCTTGACCTCGCCGGACTTCCTGAAGTACCTGGCCAACACCCTGAAACTGAGCATCTACGGCCTGCTGTGGGGCTTTCCGGCACCCATTCTCCTGGCCTTCCTGCTCAACCGGATTCTCAGCAAGGGCATCAAACGGAAGATCCAGCTGGTGCTGTATATGCCCAACTTCGTCTCCGTCATTGTCCTGTGCGGTATCGTCCGGATTCTGCTCTCCCCCACCGGCATGATCAACTCCCTCCTGGGGACCTCCGCCAACTTCATGACCATGCCCCAGGCCTTCCGGACCATCTACATCGCCAGCGGCATCTGGCAGGGCGCCGGCTGGGCCTCCATCATCTACACGGCGGCCCTGTCCAACGCCAGCAAGGACCTGAAAGAGGCGGCGGTGCTGGACGGAGCCAACCTCATCCAGCAGATTCAGACCGTGGAGTGGCCCGCCATTAAGGACACCGTCCTCATTCAGTTCATCATGTCCGTGGGCAACGTCATGAGCATCGGCTTTGAAAAAGCCTACGCTCTGCAAACGGACCTGAACCTGAACACCTCGGAAATCATCGCCACCTATGTGTACAAAAAAGGTATCTTAGACGGCGACTACGGCTTCTCCACCGCTGTGGGCCTGTTCAACACCGTCATCAACGTCATTCTGCTGATCTCCATGAACAAGATCGTCCAGCGGATGAACGAAGGCAAGGGCATTTGACGGGAGGCGGTAAAAATGGCAAGCATGAAGAAGAAAAGCGAATTTTCCAAGTATCCCACAGAGGACAAAGTCATTCTGACCATCGGCTATGCCGTCCTGGGCCTGTTCGTGGTGGCCATCATCCTCCCCATGGTGTATATCATCCTGGCCTCCTTCATCGAACCGGTGACGCTGCAAAACAACGGCCTGACCTTCGATTTCAGCAAGTGGACGCTGATGGCCTATGAGCGGGTCATCTCCAACGCCCAGATCTGGACCGGTTTCCGCAACGCTGTCATCTACTCCGTGCTTTTTACGGTCCTGTCCGTCACCATCACCCTCCTGGCGGCCTACCCCATGTCCCGGCCGGACTTCAAGGGCAGGGGCTTCTTCAACACCCTCTTTATCATCACCATGTTCTTTGGCGGCGGGCTGATCCCCACCTACCTGCTCATCAGCAACTTAGGGATGCTGGACAGTATGTGGGCGGTGATTCTGCCGGGAGCCTTCAGCGTGTGGAACATGATCATCGCCCGCACCTACTACCAGGGCATTCCCCGGGATTTGCAGGAGGCGGCGGAGATCGACGGGGCCACGGAGATGGTGTATTTCTTCCAGATCCTCCTGCCCATCTGCACGCCCATCATCGCCACCCTGGCCATGTGGCAGTTCGTAGGGATGTGGAACAGCTACTTTGACGCCATGATCTACTTAAACAGCGCGTCGAAGCAGCCCTTGCAGCTGGTATTGCGGTCCATCCTGATTCAGAACCAGCCGGAGCCGGGCATGGTGTCGGATATGCAGTCCACGGCGGCCCGGGCGCAGATGGCGGAACTGCTGAAATACGCCACCATCATCATTTCCAGCCTGCCCCTCATGGTCATGTACCCCTTCTTCCAGAAGTACTTCGACAGCGGCATCATGGCAGGCGCTATCAAGGGATAAGAAACCTTTTGCCAGATTTCCCGGAACTTCCGGGAATCGAAAAATTGATGAGGAGATGGAACGGATGAACAAAAGTACACTCAGGTTCCTCAAGCGCGGCGCGGCGCTGGCGCTGTGCCTGCTGATGCTGATGGGGGTCTTGACCTCCTGCGGCGGCGGGAACGGCGGATCCGGCGGCGGCGGAAGCACCGGCGGCAATACGGCGGCCCTGGGCACGGACCCGGAGTCCCTGAAACTCCCCCTGGCGGAGACGGCCACCATCTACGGCCTGACCAACTTCCCCGCGGGTTCTGAATCCGAGCCCAACAACCGGACCATTTTCAAGCGTCTGGAAGAGGCCACCAACGTCCATGTGGAGTGGCGGACCATTCAGATGGACCAGTGGGGCGACAAGATCTCCCTGGAAATGGCCAACGCCAAGACCCTGCCGGAGTTCGTGTTCAACGCCCAGTTCAGCGACACGGACCTGCTGAAATACGCGAAACAGGGCGCGATTATCAACCTGGAGGACTATATCGACACCTATATGCCCAACCTCTGCAAGGTGTTTGAGCAGGCCCCGGAGTACCGCACCATGTGTACCGACGCCGACGGCCACATCTGGGCCCTGCCCTGGATTGAACAGCTGGGCTATGAAAAGACCGCCATTCAGACCGTAGGCTATATGAGCTTCATCAACACCGCCTGGCTGGACTTCCTGGGCCTGGCCATGCCCACCACCGTGGACGAGTTTGAGCAGGTCCTCATTGCCTTCCGGGACAACGCCGACGCCCTGAAAGCGGAGTTTGACATCCAGGGCGACATCATCCCCATGTCCTGCATCATGAACGACGGCGACCAGGACCCCTGCATCCTGATCAACGGCTTCGGCGAGGGCTATGGCGATCCGGACCGGGGCCGGCATATTGCCGTCAGCGACGACCGGCAGGTGATCTGTGTGGCCAACACGGAGGGCTTCAAGAAGGGCATCGCCTGGCTCCATGATCTCTACGCCCAGGGCCTCATGGACCCGGAGGCTTTCACCCAGGAGTGGTCCACCTATGTGGCCAAGGGCAAGTCCGGGCGTTACGGCGTCTGCTTCTCTTGGGACATCGCCAACATCGCCACGCTGGACGGCTGGGCTCCTCTCCCCGCCCTGACCGCCGACACGCGGAATATTACGCCTTCCAACGGCTCCTTTACCTCCGGATTTGACCGGGGCCGCTGCGTCGTCACCGCCGCCGCCGAGAATCCCGCTCTGATCTGCACCTGGCTGGACCAGATGTATGATCCCTTCCAGTCCCCCCAGAACAACTGGGGCACCTACGGCGAGGATGACGACTTCGACATCTTCGTCCTGGGCACCAACGCCAACGGCGAGACCATGTTACAGCACGCGCCTCTGGGCGACGCCTCCCCGGTGGAAGTCCGGGAAGCGGAGTCCGTCAACGGGCCTCTGGCCATTCTGGACAGCTATTACGGCGTCTATGTCACCTGCCCGGACGACGCCCAGTACCGTCTGGACTGGATCAAGGACATCTACACCCCGGATATGCACACCCAGTACGTGTATCCCAACGTGTTCATGAGCGCGGATGACACCAAGACCATCTCCAACCTGCAGGCGGACCTGAGCACCCGGATCAACACCGCCAAATCCGACTGGGTCATGAACGGCTTCACCGACGCCGACTGGGATCAGCTTCAAGCGGATCTGGAGGCGTACCACCTGAGCGAGTACCTGTCCATCTACCAGAAGTACCTGGACGATTTCTATGCGTAAGAATCCCCTGTAAAAACGCCTTACCCTTTTTTGAGGGCGTCCAGAGTTACGCTCTGGACGCCCTTCGCGCAGAAAGAAAAAACCGGAGGAACAGTCTATGACCAGTGAGAAGATGAGCGAGGAACTGCGCCGTGCCCGGGCCTATGAGGAGACGTATGTACGGTGTGTGCCGGAGACGGAGCGCCCCGTCTTTCACGCAACGGCGGGCATCGGCTGGATGAACGACCCCAACGGCTTCTCCGCCTATCAGGGCGAATACCACCTGTTCTATCAGTACAACCCCTATTCCACCCACTGGGACCGGATGCACTGGGGGCACATGAAAACCAAGGACTTCATCCGCTGGGAACACCTGGGCGCGGCCCTGGCCCCGGACCACGATTTCGACCGGGACGGCTGCTGGTCCGGCAGCGCGGTGGAACTGCCAGACGGACGGCAGCTTTTGATGTACACAGGAATCCGGAACGAGCTGGAACAAGACGGCGTGGAGCGGATGTACCAGACCCAGTGCCTGGCGGTGGGGGACGGACGGGACTATGAGAAATACCCGGGAAACCCGGTCCTGACCATGGCGGATCTGCCGGAGGGCTCCAGCCCCCATGACTTCCGGGACCCGAAACTGTGGCGGGACCCGGAGGGCCGCTGCTTTGCGGCGGCCGTCACCCGCGCAGAGGACGGAAGCGGCGCGGTGGTGCTGTACGAGAGTGAGGACGGGTTCGCGTGGCGCTTTTCCGGCGTGATTGACCGGTGCCGGAACGAGTACGGAAAGATGTGGGAGTGCCCGGATTTCTTCCCCTTGGACGGGAAACAGGTCCTTCTGGTAAGCCCCATGGAGATGCAGCCCGTGGGCTTGCAGTTTCACGCCGGGTACGGCGCTGTCTGTAAGATTGGGACCTATGAAAAGGGCGTGTTCTCCCCGGAAACCGTCCACTCCATGGACTACGGCCTGGACTTCTACGCCGCCCAGACCATGGAAACCCCGGACGGACGCCGGATTCTCATCGCGTGGATGCAGAATTGGGCCACCACAAGCTGTCAAAGCCCGGGAATCCGCTGTTTCGGGGAGATGACCGTCCCCAGGGAGCTGTCCATCCGGGAAGGCTGCCTGATCCAGACGCCCGTGCGGGAATTGGAGGGGTATCGCACAAACCCGGTCCGGTATCAAAATCTGGTGGTGACGGAGGAACTGCACTTGGAGGGCATCCGGGGACGGGTGCTGGATCTGACAGTCTGTGTCCGTCCGGCCTGGGAGCGGGGCTACCGGGAGTTTCAAATCTCCCTGGCGAAAGACGGGGAACATGAGACCGCGGTCCGCTACCGGCCCAAGGACAGCGTGGTGCAGATCGACCGCAGCCGCTGCGGCGCGCCCTATGACATTGTGCATACGCGGAGCTTTTACGTGCGGCAGCAGAACGGCTCCATCAAACTGCGCCTTCTCATGGACCTCCACAGCCTGGAACTCTTTGTCAACGATGGGGAGCAGACGGCATCCTTGCTGCTGTACGCCCCGGAAGGGGCGGACCGGGTCACGTTCCAGGCCCGTGGCGGCGCGGCGCTCATGGACGTTGCGAAATACGACATTGCGTTATCCTGATGTTTTACCCCCGTGCAAACGGGAAGCGTCTCAATGAAAAGGGGAAAACACCATGAAACTTGGGAAACGAGTGCTGACAGCGGCCCTTCTGCTGTCCATGCTTCTGTCGGTCTGGAGCCAGGCCTATGCCGCCTCCCCCGGCACCTTCACGGCGGGACAGGAGACCGCCTTTGCCCCTCTGTCAGAGACCGCCGCCGTGGTCTATGAGCAACATGAAAACGGCTGCGCGGTGACGTTGGATCGGGACGGGGAGGGCGTCACCATGCACGTCTCCGCCCCTTCCGGGGATACCCTGCCCGCCATGGAGAGCGCCCGGCTGTATATCCGCACCGGCGTGGAACTGAAAGCCCACGTCCCCTACCGGGTGCGCTTCACCCTCTCCGCCGCCCAGGCCCAGCCGGAGTACGAGGTCTGGTTTGACGGCGGCGAAACGGAGGGGGCCTACGGCTCCCTGGCGGGACGCGCCCTGGAAGCCGGCGGCACGGACCATGTCCGGTATGTAATCACCCCCGAAGGCTCCAGCGGAGAACTGGTGCTGCGTCTGCTGCTGGGCAGGACCACGGACAACACCCTGCGCTTCTCCGATTTGCAGGTGGAGGAGGTGTCGGAGGGCAGCGCGGCGGAACCCGTGGTGCTGGCGGACCATTTGGACTACCACGCCCCCGGCTCTGTGACCATGTGGACCAGTGACGACAGCAAGGCCACCCTCACCAACGGCGACGGCTCCGCCACCCTGACGGTGACCCAGCCCCCCGCCAACGGCGCGGAGGTGTGGAAAATCAAACTGCTGGCCGCCACGGGCCTGAAACCGGAGGCGGGAAAAATCTACCGCTTTTCCGCCGATGTGGACGCCACGGCCGCCCGGGACTATGAGGTCTGCTACAATGAGGGCGACACCGAAAAGGGCTATGCCGTGCTCTACAACCAGCGGTTTCAGGTGGGCACCCAGTCCTTTGAGCGGGTGATTTACATCCCCTCCGACAAGGAGAACGCCGGGGAACTGGTGCAAACTGCTGGCGGGAGACGCGGTGACCATCCGGAACATCCGTGTCGTGGAGGCCGTTCCCCACTATCAGAATGTGCTGCCCGCGAACTTTTCCTTTGACAGTACCGGCACCGCCAGGGAGATTTATAACACCTCCACAGGCGTCACCTCCGTGAAGGGGGAGGTAGATACCAACATCCACTGGTCCGGGTCCTCCATTGTCACGAAGATCGGGGACTACGCGGGGGATCTGGTCCTCCACAACGAGGACGGCACTGCGGAGTTTACGGTCAACGGCGGCAGCAGGGATCCGTGGCACGCCATGATGCACATGGATACGGGGGCCAGCCTCACCGCCGGAAACGCTTACCGGGTCCGGTTCCAAATCGAGGCGGACCGGGATTACAGCGAATATGAGGTGCAATACGGCACGGCGGTGCCCAACGGCTGGGACAACGACAAGGTGTATGGAGCGTTGGGAGGCCGTTCCCTCACAGAGGGAGTACCGGATACCGTGGAATACGCCTTCACCCCCGACCGGGACGGCGGACTGGTGGTGTCCCTGCAAGTGGGCAAGACCGACGGCCAGCGCGCCAAAGTCACCGTCAGCGGCATGGAGATTGCGCGCCTGACGGAGGGGGAACCGGACAGTGAGAACAGCGCAACCGTCACCTATCCCGGCGGCGCTTCCCTGCAAAGCACCGAAGCCCGGGACAACGGCTCCTTCAGCGTAGGCAGCGACGGGGCGTACAGCGGCTTTCTCACCGTGGAGGAAGGGGAGGAGGACACTGCCGCCCT
>CAJOHW010000051.1 GCA_905234565.1 uncultured Oscillibacter sp.
TGAACCCTGAAGAATAGGCTATAAAACTCTGGCAAACCGCTCAAAAAGTGGCCGGGTTTTCGATGGACTTTTGGCCGGATTTTCAATGGACATATACAACCGGAAAATCTGACGGTTATCCAACTGGAAACCACTGTCAACAACTTAAGGGCACAGTACTATAATTTCTGGACAGTGAAAAGTTGAAAGTAACAAAAAGGGGTAGCCTAATCAGCGGAAGTATGGTATCTTTAAGGTGTGCAATCTCAAAGAAAGGATATCGTTTTTCTCACTGATAACTTTTCACTGTCCAGTATATGAACCACTTCGGAGCAAAACCGGACGGCTCAGTCCGAATTGGTCCGCAGGGGATAACGAAAGACCGCTTCGCCGGTGGACAGGTCCCGGTAGGTGAAGGCCCCGTCCTGGATGGTGCCCAGCAGTCCGTCCGCGAGATACGGCTGCCACATGAGCCCCGACAGGGAAAAGCATCCTGAGAGCACCAAATTGCCGTTTTCATCCATCAGATCATAGACCGGATTGTCCGCCCCGGCCTGCCGCTCCGGAAAGGCTATGTAGGAAAGCTCCCCGGTGATGAGGTCCGACACCGGCTCCGCGTAGAGGTATCCGGGAAAGTCCGGCGTCTGCGTGTAGGGTTCCGCGCTCTCCGGTGCCCAGTCCGCCGGAAGGGCGTCTAAGACCTCTCCCGTGCGGGTGTCCAGGCAGCAGGGATACCGGGCGTAGTCCGCCGAGGACGGGTCGTACTCCCACACCGCCAGCACGCCGCCGCCTACGGACCGCAGATCCGGACCGCCGTCCCAATTCCAGAAGTAGTCCTCTCCTAAGTACTCCACAAACTGTTCCCGATGAAACTCCGCCGCGGTGTCCCCCTGGTCGTCCAGGACCAGGACCCCGCCGTCGAGTTTCGCCAGCACCAGGTGGCTGTTGTCCAACAGGAAGAACCCGTCGCAGAGGCCCGCCTGCCGGACCCAGCGGCCGTCCTTCGCCGCCGCCGTGTAGGAGAACTGTTCCTCTCCGCCGCCCAGTTCCCCGGTCTCCAAAAGCAGGAAGCTGCCGATGGAGTAGGCGCCGGAGTAAATCGGATCCGTCACCACCTGGCCGTCTTTCGTCACCAGGCCGTACAGGGGCAGGGTGTCCACGATGTACCCCTCCACTGCCATCTCCGCCCCCACGTAGGGCAGCAGGGGACCGTAGTCGCCGCGGGCGGACAGGGGGCCGCAGGCCCCGGGGAAGCGGGTATAGCGGGCGGGCTCCGGCTCATAGGCCGTAAGGCCGGACCAATCCGTGTAGACGCCGCCGCCGCTGAGGAGCATCTCCGAATAGGAGCCTGTATCCCCCTCCTGACAGCCGCTGAGGAAGATCAGCGCCGCCAAAATCCCCAGAATCGCCATCAACTGTTTCATAACGCCCCTCCCATTTCTTCCGCGGAGACATAGCCCTCCTGTTCCGCCAGCTTCTGCCCTTCCGGGCCTTGTATCCAGTCAAAAAAGATCCGTGCCGGGTCCTCCTCCGGCGTCTCCGCGCTGATCACCGCGTAATAGGGGAAACAGGCGGGGTACTGCCCGGTCCGGATGCTGTCCCGGTCCGGGGCGGCGCCGTTGACGGAGAGGATCTTCACGCCCTCTCCCAGGCCCATGACGCTGAGCGCGTACCAGGAGCCGTACCCAATGGCCCCGGCGGAGTTCTCATAGGAGGCCGCCGCCCGGATGAGATCCCCCATCTCCCCGTGGACCCCTCCGGCGGGGGGTGCCATCATGGGCGTATCCCCCATGACGAGGGTTTCCATGGCGGTCTGGCTGCCGGACCCCTCGCTGCGCTGGAAGGCCGCGATGTCCAAATCCGCGCCGCCTACCTGGGACCAGTTGGTGATCTCCCCGGCGTAAATCCCCCGCAGTTCCTCTATGGTCAGGCTGTCCACGCCGTTGCTCTCGTTTACGAAGAAGGCCAGGGCGTCCATGGCGAAGGGGGCCGTCTCCCAGTTGTTGTCCCCTTTTTCCGCCAGAATCCGAATTCCCGGATCCGCCGCCAGAAGTACCTGGGCGGACCCCTCTAACAGTTCCCAGTAAGCCCGCTCGGTCTTGTGGAACTGAACCAGGTCCGTGACTGCCTCCCGGTCCTCTCCCAGCAGGACGCTGGCGGCGGCCTGGGCCATGGGCACGGCGGCGGCGGAGCCGTCCAGCCGGGGAAAGGCCTCCCGGGTAAAGACGTAGGTCTCCGGCATCCGGGGCATGGCGGCGGCGGTAGTGGTGCTCTGCCGGACGCCGCAGCCGGTCAGCAGCGCCGCCGCGGCGGCCAGAAGCGCAAAGCCCCGCTTCATAGGCGTCTCCCTCCTTCTCCTTACGTGCTCTGTATGCTCTCTGTACGCTTGCTTTCGATGGTTTGTATTGTAGCAGGCTGGAAAAATATTTCTTCTCAAACTGGAAAAAATGCGGAAACAAGCTTGTTACAGTCCGGAACGAAAAATGACGGGATTTTCCAGGAGCATGGGTCCCTTCCGGCGGGTCCTGGGCGGACGGCCAACTGGGTCCTGGGCGGACGGCCAACTGGGTCCTGGGCGGGGAACGGTTTTATGTCAAGCAGGGGGATGTGGAAAGAGGGTGAAAAGGTGTGGGGAAAGGGGGCGGAAAAATCGGCGGAAATGGGGCGGATGTGGGAAAACGGGAACAAAAGGGATGTGGAAAACCCTGTGGAAAATGTGGAAAAGCCACTGTGGAGAACGGGGGATAACGAAGTTATGTCAACGAAAAGGCGAAACCGGGGATGTAGAATTTTCCAGAATTATGGGTAAAACGCTGAATTTTCCCGGGAAATCCGACGGTTTTTGGGCAAAATCGGGGGTAGATTTCTGGCTGTGGAGGGGATGTGGAAAACTTGTGAAAAGTGTGAAAAAGCGGCGTTGAGATTTCTTGGGGGCGTGCAAAGCCGGAACCGCTGACGCGGTTCCGGCTTTTTAGCGCGCTCTTTCAGATTTTCTACACTTTTGGTCACTGACACGGCAACCAGAGGCAAATCTCATCGCTCACGAGTATAGCGCGCTTACTCTTCCGTTTTCTTCTTTGCTCTCCCGGCGCAGCGCTCCAAAAAGCGCTCGTTCCAAATCACCGCCCGGGTGTGGGTGCCCTCACTGACGCCGCCGCTCTGGTCCCAGGCCCGGACGCGGAACTCCACCCGCCTGCCGTCCGGGGACACGGCGGACACCTCCGCCTCCGCCCAGATGGTCCCGCCCACAGGGGTGGGGGCGTCGTGGCTGAGCGTAATGGCGGTGCCTACGCTGCCCTGGCCCTTTTCCAGATACCCTTGCAGGCAGGTCATGGCGGCGTTCTCCATCAGGGCCGCTACATAAGGGGTCGCCAGCACCGGCAGCAGTCCGGAACCGATCTCATAGGCGGTCATGTCCGGCGTTACTTCCCGCTGTACCTGGCATTTCGTTCCAATGGCAATCATTTGGGTTCCTCCCTTTCTTCCAGCCGGTTTCCATAGTTCTCCCGCAGGGCGTCCCGCAGGCGGGCAAAGGCCGGAATATACGTCTCTAAGATGTGCCGCACCAGTTCCCGGGCCGCCTCCGCGCTGTACATATGGGCCGTGTTGTTCCGCTCCCGCAGCATGGACAGCCACACGTCCTCGTCTAAAAAGCCGAACACCGCGTAGGCGGTTTTCAAAATCTCCCGGGGAGAGCCGGAGGCCGCCTCCTTCCGTCCCTCATGCTTCAGCAGTTCTTTCAGCACCTTCCACCCCAGTTCAAACTGGATATCAAACTTATTGATAATGCCACGGCAAATGAATTCGTTTTCCAAATCCTCCTGCTCTGCACGTTCCAGCACGGCAAGATGAGAGACATACTCCTCAAACTTTTTTATACAGAATCACCCCCGCGCACAGCGCCTCTCCCTTTCTTCCATAACTCCGTCAACTCTCAAAACAGGCTGATCTGGCTGGTCTCCGCCATGCCGGCAAAGGCCCCCAAGTTTTTCAGCTGTTCGATGTGGCTCTTGGACAGCTTGCTGCAGCACAGGGAGAACTCCTCGATGGACACGAAGGACTTCCCCTCCCGCTTTGCCACGGTATCCTGGGCGGCGGCGTCCCCCAGGCCACGGACAGAGATAAAGGGGGGCAGGAGGCCGTTGTCCGTAATCAGGAACCGGGCGGCGTCGGACTTATAGATGTCGATGGTGTCGAAGTGGTAGCCCCGGAGGTAGAACTCATAGCACACTTCCAGGGTGGTCAGCAGGCTCTGCTCCACGGCGGTGGCGTCCTTGTTGTTCTCAATCTCCCGGATCTTCCGCTTCACCGCGTCCTTTCCCGCGCAGCAGATCTCCGCGTCAAAGGCCTTGGCCCGGACGGAGAAGAAGGTGGCGTAAAAGGCCAGGGGCCTGTGGACCTTGAACCAGGCGATGCGGAAGGCCATCATCACATAGGCCACGGCGTGGGCCTTGGGGAACAGGTAGCCGATTTTCGCCAGGGACTCGATGTACCAGTCCGGCACGCTGTGGGCGCGCATGGCGTCCTCCCAGCCCGGGTCGAAGCCCCCCTTCTTCACCTTGCCCTTTCGCACTTTCTCCATAATCTGGAAGGACATCTTAGGGTCCAGCCCCATGGAGATGAGATAGAGCATAATGTCGTCCCGGCAGCCCACGGTGTCCAGTACCCCGGCGGTACCGCTGACAATCAGTTCCCGGGCGTTGCCCAGCCACACGTCCGTGCCGTGGGAGAAGCCGGACAGCCGCACCAGAGTATTGAAGTCTTTGGGCTGGGTGTCCACCAGCATCTGCCGGGTGAAACGGGTGTTGAACTCCGGAATGGCCACGGCCCCCGTAGGCCCTAAGATGGGATCGTCCTCATAGCCCAGGACCTTGCTGGACGTGAAGATGGACATGGTGTCCCGGTCGTCCAGGGGGATCTCCCGGGGATTCACTCCGGTGAGGTCCTGCATCATGCGGACCATGGTGGGATCGTCGTGGCCCAGCATATCCAGTTTCAGGATGTTGTCCTCCATGCAGTGGTATTCAAAGTGGGTGGTGATGATTCCCGCGCCGCCGTCGTCCGCCGGGTGCTGGACCGGACAGAAGTCCTCCACGTCCTTGTCGTCGGGCACCACCACCAGTCCCCCGGGGTGCTGGCCCGTGGTCCGCCGGACCCCCACGCAGCCCATGGCCAGACGCTTCTTCTCCGCGTTCCCCGCCTCCATGCCGTTCTCTTCCAGATACTTCAGCACATATCCAAAGGCGGTCTTGTCCGCCAGGGTCCCGATGGTGCCCGCCCGGAACACCTGGGTCTCCCCGAACATCTCTATGGCGTGGCGGTGGGCCCGGGCCTGGTACTCCCCGGAGAAGTTCAGGTCGATGTCCGGCACCTTGCCGCCGCCGTAGCCCAGGAACGTCTCAAAGGGGATATCGAAGCCGTCCTTAACATAAGGTATCCCGCAGTCCGGGCAGTCCTTGTCCGGCATATCCGCCCCGCAGCCGTAGGCATGATTCTGGGGGAACTCCGACTTCTTGCAGTTCGGACAGCGGTAGTGGGGGGGCAGGGAGTTGACCTCCGTGATACCGGCAAAATACGCCGCCAGGGACGATCCCACGCTGCCCCGGGACCCCACCAGATACCCGTTCTCCAAAGACCGCTGCACCAATTTTTGGGCGGACATATACACCACGTCGTATTTGCCCAGAATGCCCCCCAGTTCCGTTTCCAGCCGCTTCACAATCAGATCCGGGGGATCCTCCCCGTACAGCTCATGGACCTTGTTCCAGACCAGATCGTGAAGCTCCTGTTCGGAGTTGGCCAGCCGGGGGGGAAACAGTTCCCGGGGCAGCAGCTCAAAGGTCTCCACCTGGTCCGCGATGAGCCGGGGGTTGTCCACCACCACCTCCCGGGCCTTGTCCTCCCCCAAATACCGGAATTCTTCCAGCATTTCGTCCGTGGTCTTGAAGTAGATGGGCAGGGGTTCGTTGGCGTCGGGGAACTTCTTGGACGCCAGAAGGATATGCCGGTAAGTCTCGTCCTCCGGTTCCAGGAAGTGTACGTCCCCGGTGGCGCAGACGGGCTTCCCCAATGCCTCCCCTAAGCGCACGATGGTGCGGTTGAACTCCCGCAGGTCCTCCTGGGACCGGACCTCCCCGCTCCGGACCAGAAAGGCGTTGTTGCACAGAGGCTGGATCTCCAAGTAGTCGTAGAAGGACGCCACCCGCTTTAATTCCTGCCAGCTCTTGCGATCCCGCACCGCGCCGTACAGTTCCCCCGCCTCGCAGGCGGACCCCACCAGAATCCCCTCCCGGTGCTCTATCAGGAGGGTTTTGGGGATAATGGGCACCTTCTTAAAGTATTTCAGGTTGGAGGCGCTGATCATCTGGTACAGATTTTTCAGCCCCACCTTATTCCGGGCAATTAAAATAATGTGTTTCGGGCGGCGGGCGGCCTTGTTCCCCAGGGGACGCAGTTTCTCCATCTCCGCGTTCACCGCCTGTAAGGTGTGGACCCCCCGGTCGTGGAGTTTCTTCCAGAAGGGGATCAGCATCCAGGCCACGGTGGCGGCGTCGTCACTGGCCCGGTGGTGGCGGAAGGCGGGCAGGTCCAAATGGTCCGCCACCATATCCAGTTTGTACTTTTTCAGCCCCGGCAGCAGGTTTTGGGCCAGAATCAGGGAGTCCACATAGGTGGGCTCGAAGGGGATCCCCTCCCGCTCACAGCCCAGGCGCAGAAAGCCGATGTCAAACTCCGCGTTGTGGGCCGCCAGAGGACGCCCCGCCGCAAAGTCCAAAAACGCCTGTAAGGCGTCACGCTGGCTGGGGGCGTCTTTGAGCATCTCGTCCGTAATGCCCGTCAGGGCGGTGATCTCCGGCGTCAGGGGACGCTCCGGGTTCACGAAGGTCTGAAACGTCTCCGCCACGGCCCCGTCCCGCAGTACCACGGCCCCGATCTCCGTAATGACCTCCCGGTCCGCTTTCAGGCCCGTGGTCTCAATGTCGAAGCACACGATCTCCCCGTCCAAGGGGGCGTCCATGTCCCCGTGGACCGCGATGCGGTCGTCTAAGTTGTTGACGAAGTAGCCCTCCATGCCGTAGAGGATCTTGATCTTCCCCTTGGCGGCGTGCCAGGCGTCGGGGAAGGACTGGGCCACGCCGTGGTCCGTAATGGCAATGGCCGGGTGTCCCCAGCGGATGGCGGTCTCCACGGCGGCTTTCGTGTCCGTCAGGGCGTCCATGTTGGACATCCGGGTGTGCAGGTGCAGTTCCACCCGCTTCACCGGGGCGGTGTCCTGCCGGGGGGCGTGGTCCACCACGGCAATGTGGGCGGGGCTTAACTGGATATCCTTGCCGTCCCAGGTGGGCTCCATCTTCCCCTGAACCCGCAGCCACATCCCGGGCTTTACAGCCCCTTCCAGACGCTGGGCCTCCTGGGCGTTCAGGTTCTTCTGCACTGTCACGGAGTTGGTGTAATCCGTCATGTCGATGTTCAGCCGCCACAGTCCCGGACGCCGGGTCTCCCGGCACTCACAGCCAAAGACCTTGCCCTCCACCGTCACGCCCTGGCTCTTGGCGTTCAAATCCCGCATGGGGGTGATCTTCCCCTGGACAGCCCTGCCTAAGAGGACCTTGCTGGGCTTTTCCGGTTTGCCGCCGCCCTGGGGAGATCTGCCGGAACTGCCGCCGCTCTTTTTCGATCCGCCGTCAGGGGCGGGCGGCGGCGGGGACTGAGGGGCTTCCGGGCAGTCCAGTTCCGCCAGGCGGAAGCCGTAGGCGGCGCGGAGGCTGTCCGCCAGCCTCTGGCGGTCCTCCGTATCCAGGCCGTTGCGAAGGTGCAGGCGCAGCGAGATCCGGGAGTCGTCCAAGTCGATGAGCCCCTGGCGCACCTCCGCCCCGGACAGCCGCAGCCGCAGCGCCGCCGGAACCGGCAGCTGGGGGAACATCTCAAAAAAGGGGATCGCCCGTTCCATGGCGTTCACGCTCCTGTCAAAGTTTCCAAAAGGGGACAGCCGCCACCGGCCAGGTGGCGGCTGCCCTTTTCATCGCGCTCTTTGAGGTTTGCCGCATTTTAGGTCACTGGCACGGCAACCAGAGGCAAATCTAATCGCTCACGAGTATCATCGCGCTCTTTGAGGTTTGCCGCATTTTAGGTCACTGGCACGGCAACCAAGGGCAAATCTTATCGTTCACGAGTATACGTGTCGTGGGATATCGAAAAGCATTATACCCGGAAGGGGCGGGGAAGTCAAGGGACAAGTTGTGGAGGCGGCGCTTGCGCGTCCACAACGAACCCCTCATAGGGCCGTTTACACTTGCTCACCGTCCCAGGAGACGGGACAGCGGATCCGTTCTTTGCAGACTGGTGGTCATCATCAGATTCAGCAGGTCGTTCAGAAGCCGCCCCTTTGCGTTTACGATAACCGCGTTCGAGGTCTCCCCAATCTCCGCAAATAACTCCTCGGACAGTTTGGAGCGGGCGTACACAATCAGTCCCGCCTTTGTCTGTTTCCCGGCAAGTACCCGTTTCAGCAGTTCGTCCTGTTCCGGCGCGGTGTAAATAAAAATCAGCAGGGATTCATCCGACAGTTCCGCCGCGGCCTTTTCCGGCGTGTCCAGCGTCTCCGGTTTCAGGCGGTGGACGTTGTCCTCCCGGAATATGCCTGTGTCTTTCAGGTCTTTTTTCAGCAGCGTATACTCGGCGGCGTCGGCAATAATGGAGATCTTCCGTGACTGCAGTCCCGTCCCCAGGCGGTCCAGCACCCGGAACAGCGCAACATACAGTCCGCCGATGGTCAGCAACAGAGCCAGCACTTTTTCCAGGTTGATGATAATGGTCAAAATTGTATTGATATCCCTCATCGTGAAGGGCGGGGAAGGTCTCCCGCCAGGCGGCGTAGAGGGCGCTTTGAATGTAGTGTAGAAATGCAAATTATTTGAGGCCAAAAAGTTACAAAACAGTCAGATTAAAATTCGAGGGGATCAGTCAAATTAAAGCCGCAGGCACACTGCCTCACAGAACCCGCACCTTCACCTTACCTCCGGCGTTGTAGGCCCGGGTGCTGTTTCCCTTCAAGAATTCATCGCAGTTGGTACCGTCCAGAGAGACGATGGCCGCGTTGCCGGGGAACAGCTGGCGTACCGTCACCGTGGCTCGGGAATCCAATGGATAGCGTTCCTTTGCGGCGGCAAAATCCGCGTCGGAGACGGGGCCCTTCGGACGGAACCGCCCGGAGGTCTCCCCCCCGCCGGTTCTCCCAGTGATTGCCGCTCTGTCCGAAACCGCCCTGTCCGGCATTCCCGCCGCCAAACCCACGGTAGGTGTTGTCCGTCACATTATAGGAGGCGGTTTTCGTCAAAATAAAATATCAACTGTCACATTATTCGACACGTAGCTTCATTGACCTCTTGACAGAGTGACACGGTTCTCCCGGAACCAGGCGTAAATAATGGGCTTTTCCCGCCGCTCCCGGCTGATATAGTCCATTCCGGTGAGAAACTCCACGTCCTGTCCCGCCGTGGCCCGGCTGTCGCACATCTTCAGCAAAGACCGCAGCGTGATATTGTCCATGGGGAAGGAACACTCCGGCTTTTCCGGGATTTCCCGCCGCGCCGTTTCCATGGAGAAGTCCGGGCGGAAAGTGCGGACGGTACAGGATTCCGCCGTCAGTTTCACACTGCCATACCCCAGGGGTTTCGCGTGGCCCGGCTTGTACTGGAGGGGGCTGTCCTCCCGGTTGTCCCCCAGGGTGATCAGCCAGAGAAGGTCCGCAAGCTGCTCCTCTGTAATCCGGTCAAAATACACCCGGAACACGAACTCCGCTCCCGCCGATGCCGCCTCCATAGAGGCGGATAGATCCTTCCGCTTGTCCTTATCCAGTTCCTCATCCCAGTCCCTTGCGGGCTTACTGTGCCAGTAGAATTTCCGGCGTGTCCCAAAAAGTAGGCAAAATAGCGGACACGCAAGAAGGATGCCCAAAAAGCGCAAAATGCCCCTATGGGCATTTTGAATACCAGAATA
>CAJOHW010000052.1 GCA_905234565.1 uncultured Oscillibacter sp.
GTATCTCTGGACATTGGCTGGTCTGGCGGAGGGTACGTATTGCGATGGTCGCGTCCCGTGCGCTCACGTTTTCTTTTTCTTCGCGGCCTTGAGGCGGTACGCCGTCATGAACGAGATTATGAGCGGCCGGACCAGCGCCACCCAGAACGCCGCGTTTTTGGCGGCGCTGTCCACCAAGAGTGCCCGGGCGGAGACGATTCAGGAGATCTCGGGCTGCGCCGCCGCCATGCGGGACCACGCCACCCGGGTAGACGCCGGAGGAGATTTGATGGAGATCGTGGGCACCGGCGGCGACAACGCCCACAGTTTCAATATCTCCACCCTCTCCGCCATCGTGGCCGCCGCCGGAGGTGTGAAGGTGGGCAAGCACGGCAACCGGGCGGCATCTTCCCAGTGCGGCACGGCGGACTGCCTGGAAGCTCTGGGAGTAAACATCCAGCAGAGCCCCAGCCGGTGCGTAGAACTGCTGAAGGAAGTGGGGATTTGCTTCTTCTTTGCCCAGAAGTACCACGCTTCCATGAAATATGTGGGGGGCATCCGCCGGGAACTGGGCATCCACACGGTGTTCAACATCTTAGGCCCTCTGACAAACCCCGGCAGCCCCTCCATGCAGCTGCTGGGGGTATACGATGAGTATCTGGTGGAGCCTCTGGCCAAGGTTCTCACTTCCCTGGGGGTCCGGCGGGGCATGGTGGTCTACGGCCAGGACAAGCTGGACGAGATCTCCCTCAGCGCCCCTACCAGCGTGTGTGAGTTCCGGGAGGGCTGGTACCGGTCCAGCGTCATCACCCCGGAGGACTTCGGCCTGCAGCGCTGCGCCAAGTCGGATTTGGTAGGCGGATCCCCGGCGGAGAACGCGGAGATCGCCCTGGCGGTCTTGCGGGGCGAACCGGGGTCCAAACAGGACGCGGTACTGTTGAACGCCGGAGCCGCCTTGTACTTAGGGGGCAAGGCGGAGAACATGAGGGACGGCGTGGCGCTGGCCCGGACCCTCATCGCATCAGGTAAGGCCATGGAGACTCTGGAACGCTTCAAAGCGGTGAGCAACCGCCCGGAGGCGGAGGCGTGAGGGACATCTTACAGGAGATCGCCGCCCATACCCGGCAGAGGGTGGCCCGGGAGGCGGAGGAAATTCCCCTGGACGGTCTTCGGGAACGGGCCCTTGCGGGCGGCAGAGGGGACGGCGTGGCCTTTGACGCCGCATTGCGTAAACCCGGCCTCAGTTTCTTATGTGAGGTGAAGCGGGCATCCCCCTCCAAGGGACTGATTGCGAAAGAGTTTCCCTATGTGGACATCGCCCGGTCCTATGAGGCGGCGGGGGCGGAGGCTGTTTCCTGTCTGACGGAACCCAAGTGGTTTCAGGGGTCTGACCGGATCTTCCGGGAGATCCGGGAGGCGGTGGACATCCCTATGCTTCGCAAGGACTTCACCGTCAGTTCCTATCAGATCTATCAGGCAAAGGTCATGGGTGCCAACGCGGTGCTCTTAATCTGCGCCCTGCTGGATACGGCCACCTTGAGGCGGTATTTGGGCCTCTGCGGGGAATTGGGCCTTGGGGCCCTGGTGGAGGCCCATAATGAGGAGGAGATCGCCTCCGCTGTGGCGGCGGGGGCGCGGATTCTTGGCGTGAACAACCGGAATCTGCGGGATTTCTCCGTGGACTTCTCCAACGCCGCCCGCCTCCGGGACCGGATCCCGCCGGGATGCCTGTACGTGGCGGAGAGCGGCGTCCAGGGCCCGGAGGACGCGGCCCGGTTACGCTCCATCGGGGCCGACGCGGTGCTGGTGGGGGAGGCCCTCATGCGGGCGGAGGACAAGGGGGCTATGCTGGCTTCCTTACGGAGGGCCGCCCAGTGACCCGGATCAAGATCTGCGGCCTGTCCCGGATGGGGGATATGGCCTTTGTCAATGACGCCCGTCCGGATTACTGCGGCTTTGTCATTGATTTTCCCAAATCCCGCCGGAATGTGACGGCGGACCAGGCCCGCCGCCTGCGGGAGAAGCTGGATCCGGCGATTCTGCCGGCGGGGGTGTTCGTAAACGCCCCGGCGGAGGCCGCGGCGGCTCTGTTGAACGATGGCACGCTGTCCATCGCCCAGTTCCACGGCCAGGAGGACGAGGCATACCTCTCCCGTCTGCGGGCTCTGGCCCCGGGAAAGGAGCTCTGGAAGGCGTTCGTCATCCGAAAGCCGAAGGATTTGGAACCGGTCCGGTCCTCCTCTGCCCACCGGGTGCTTCTGGACAACGGATACGGCACCGGGGCGGCCTTTGACTGGACGTTGATCCGGGACGTGGAGCGGCCCTGGATCCTGGCGGGGGGGCTGACGCCGGAGAACCTGCCGGAAGCTGTGTCGGCCCTCCATCCCTGGGGAGTGGACCTGTCCAGCGGCGTGGAGACGGCGGGGGTGAAAGATTACGACAAAATCCGCGCCGCCGTACAGGCTGTGCGAGCGTATGGCGGCGCGTGACGGAGAGAGGAGCATGAAGGCATGACAAAGGGGAGGTTTGGCATTCACGGAGGCCAGTACATTCCGGAGACGCTGATGAACGCGGTGCTGGAACTGGATGCGGCCTATACGCACTATAAGGAGGATCCGGCGTTTCAGGCGGAACTGGACGCTCTGTTCCGGGACTACGCCGGGCGGCCCTCCCGGCTGTATTACGCCCGGCGCATGACGGAGGACTTAGGCGGGGCCAAAATCTATCTGAAACGGGAGGATTTGAACCACACCGGGGCCCATAAGATTAACAATGTCTTAGGTCAGGCGCTGCTGGCAAAGAAGATGGGGAAAACCCGGCTCATCGCCGAGACCGGGGCGGGACAGCACGGCGTGGCTACCGCCACGGCCGCGGCCCTGTTTGGCATGGAGTGCGTGGTGTTTATGGGAGAGGAGGACACCCGGCGGCAGGCCCTGAACGTCTACCGGATGCGTCTGCTGGGGGCCACAGTGGTGCCGGTCACCACGGGCACCGCCACCTTAAAAGACGCGGTGTCGGAGGCCATGCGGGAGTGGACCCGCCGCATTGCCGACACCCACTACTGTCTGGGCTCCGTTATGGGCCCTCACCCCTTTCCCACCATGGTCCGGGACTTCCAGGCGGTGATCTCCCGGGAGATTAAAGCACAGCTTCAAGAAAAGGAGGGCCGCTTGCCGGACGCGGTGTTGGCCTGTGTGGGCGGCGGCTCCAACGCCATGGGGGCTTTCTACCACTTCATTCAGGACCCCTCCGTGCGGCTCATCGGCTGTGAGGCGGCGGGCCGGGGGGTGGATACGCCGGAGACCGCCGCCACCGTGGCCACGGGACGCCTTGGCATCTTTCACGGCATGAAGAGCTATTTCTGCCAGGACCAGTTCGGCCAAATCGCCCCGGTGTACTCCATCTCCGCCGGACTGGACTATCCCGGCATTGGGCCGGAACACGCCTGGCTCCATGACACGGGCCGGGCGGAGTATGTGGCGGTGACGGACGACGAGGCGGTGGACGCCTTTGAGTACCTGTCCCGGACGGAGGGGATCATCCCCGCCGTGGAATCTGCCCACGCCGTGGCCTATGCCCGGAAGCTGGCGCCGAAGATGGGGCGGGAACAGATCATGGTGGTAAATCTTTCGGGCCGGGGGGACAAGGACTGCGCCGCCGTGGCCCGTTACCGGGGGGAGGACATCGGCGTATGAGCGGCATTGCACAGGCATTCGCAAAGGGAAAGGCCTTTCTTCCCTTCCTGACCTGCGGGGATCCGGACCTGTCCACCACAGCGGAGATTGTCCGGGCCTGCGCGGAGGCCGGAGCGGATCTCATTGAACTGGGGATCCCCTTCTCCGACCCCACGGCGGAGGGGCCGGTGATCCAGGCCGCCAACGTCCGGGCCCTGTCCGGCGGAGTGACTACGGATAGGATATTTGATATGGTCCGGGAGATCCGGCAGAACGTGGCTGTGCCCTTGGTGTTCATGACTTACGCCAACGTGGTCTTTTCCTACGGCACGGAGCGCTTCGCGGACCGGGCGGCGGACATCGGCATGGACGGGCTGATTCTGCCGGACGTGCCCTTTGAGGAAAAAGGGGAGTTTGCCCCGGCCTTTGCCCAGCGGGGATTGGATTTCATCTCCCTCATCGCCCCCACCTCTCAGGGCCGTATCGCCGCCATTGCCCGGGAGGCTCAGGGGTTCGTGTACTGCGTTTCCTCTCTGGGCGTCACGGGGGAGCGTTCCTCCATTACCACGGACATTGGATCCATGGTGCGTCTGGTCCATGAGGTCAATCCGGGCATCCCCTGCGCCGTGGGCTTTGGCATCTCCACGCCGGACCAGGCCGCCGCCATGGCAAAACAGGCAGACGGCGTCATTGTGGGCAGCGCCATTGTGAAGCTCTGCGCCCAGTACGGACGCGCCGCCGTGTCCCCGGTCCGGGACTATGTGGCGGAGATGAAAGCGGCGGTCCGGAGGGTAGGATAGGCTCCCTTCGTGCAAAAGAAACAAGCCCCGGACAGATGAAAACCTGTCCGGGGCCTTTTTGCGGATCTCTGCCAGGAAATCAATTTGCGCTGTCCGTTCCTACGGATCCGGCGCGCTTTGCGGCCTCCTTCTCCCGGTGCTCCATGGACCTGGCCCGGTTGATGGCGCAGAGGATGGCCTTGATGGAGGCCATGGAGATGTTGTGGTCGATGCCAACGCCAAAGATGTCCCGTCCCTGCTTGTTGCGCAGCTGGATATAGGCCACCGCCTGGGAATCGGAGCCGGCGCTGATGGCGTGCTCCTTGTAGTCAATGAACTCGTAGCGGTCCATGCGTTCGCCGCGGATGGCGTTGAAGAAGGCGTCGATGGGGCCGTTGCCCTCTCCGGTGACTTCAAACACGGTGTCCTTGTGGCGGAGCTTGCCGTAGAAATGGGAGTGGGCCACGCCGTTTTCCACATCCGCCCCCAGCTTGTTCTGAATCAGGCTGTACGGGCCGTCTACTTTCAGGTATTCCTGTTCAAAGAGCTGATAGATGGTCTCCGGTTTCAGCTCCACGCCCTGGCGGTCGGATTCCCGCTGGACGATGGCACCAAATTCCCGGTGCATGGCCTTGGGCATATCGAAGCCGAACTTATGGCTCATGATAAAGGCCGCGCCGCCCTTGCCAGACTGGGAGTTGATCCGCACCGGCTCATAGGACCGCCCCAGATCCGAGGGGTCAATGGGGAGATAGGGCACCATCCACTTGTCGGTTCCCGTCTCCTCCATATAATGGAAACCCTTGTTGATGGCGTCCTGGTGGCTGCCGGAGAAGGCGGTGAACACCAGTTCTCCGGCGTAAGGATGCCGTTCCGGTACCCGCATTTTCGTGCAGCGCTGGTACATTTGGATGATCCGGTCCATATGGGTGAAGTCCAGTTCCGGGTCAATGCCCTGGCTGTACAGGTTCATGGCCAGGGTCACAAGGTCCGCGTTGCCGGTCCGCTCTCCGTTGCCGAACAGGCAGGCCTCTACCCGTTCGCCTCCGGCCAGCAGGGCCATTTCCGTGGTGGCGATGCCGCAGCCCCGGTCATTGTGGGGATGGAGGGAGATGATCGCCCGCTCCCGTCCCGGCAGGTTCCGGACAAAATACTCGATTTCGTCGGCGAACCGGTTGGGCATACAGTTTTCCACGGTGGTGGGCAGATTCAAGATTACCCGGTGATTCTGGTCCGCGTGAAGCTCGTCCAACACAGCGGCGCAGATCTCCACTGCCGCGTCCATCTCCGTGCCCATAAAGGACTCCGGCGAATACTCAAACCGCACGTCCATGCCGCCCTGGATCACAGGTCCCGCCATCTCATAGATCAGCGCGGCGGCATCCGTGGCGATTTTTTTTACCCCCGCCACGTCGGTCCGGAACACGACTTGGCGCTGAAGGGTGGAGGTGGAGTTATAGAAATGGAAAATCACGTGTTTCGCGCCCTGAATGGCCTCAAAGGTCTTGCGGATCAGGTGGGGCCGGGCCTGGACCAGCACCTGGATGGTCACGTCATCCGGGATATGTCCCCCCTCAATGAGTTCCCGGCAAATGGCGTACTCCGTCTCCGACGCGGAGGGAAAGCCGATCTCCACCTCTTTGACGCCGATTTCATCCACCAGCATATGGAACATTTCCAGTTTTTCGTCCAGGTTCATGGGATCGATCAGCGCCTGGTTGCCGTCCCGCAGGTCCACGGAGCACCACACCGGGGCCTTGGTCAAACTCTTATCCGGCCAGGTCCGGTTTTCGATAGGCTGGGGGGTAAAGGGAATGTACTTCTCAAAACCTTTCATACACAATCACCTCATCTGCAAGTGCGGGAGGCGAGACGCAGAAAAACGCCCCTGACCTCTCCTGTGTCAGGGGCGTTATACTCGAGCTCTTTCCTGTCTGCCGCATTTTTAGGCCACTGGCGCGGCCACTGACGGCAAATTGATCGCACACGAGCATCAAAACGCGGTACCACCCTGCTTTAGCGGGGACTTTCGTCCCCCGCCCTCTGGGGCCTCTATAAAGGCCCTGGCCTGTAACGCGGCCCCGCGGGTATTCCTACTGGACGACTGGACAGCAGTGGTTCGGAATACCGGCTCCAGGAGGAGTGACGCGCCCGGCGGAGAATTCCGGCTTACACCATCCGCCGGATCTCTGTCAATCTGCCGCAGGGGCTTGGTTCCCTTCATCGCCTTTCTCTAAAATCCTATCATATCCGATGCGGGGCCAACTGTCAAGCCCCTTTTTTTGCGGTCCGGGAAAAAACGCCCCGTGGTCTTTACAAAGCCGCCGCGCTGGGATAGGATAAGACCATCTCAGAAAGCCCGGGAGGTGTGCGCCATGCACGAGGTGGAAGCGAAAGCCCTGCTGTCCCGCTGGAACGGCATGAATCTCTACCGGGGCTGTACCCACGGCTGCATCTACTGCGACAGCCGGAGCCGCTGTTACCAGTTTACCCATTCCTTTGAGGATGTGGCGGTGAAGCGGAACGGGCCGGAGCTGCTGGAATCCATCCTCCGCAGACGGCGGAGGCCGGTGATGATCTCTACCGGTTCCATGAGCGATCCCTACCAGCCCTGTGAGGAGAACCAACGCCTGACCCGCCGCTGTCTGGAACTAATTGAACAGTATGGCTTCGGGGCCACGGTTATCACAAAGTCTGACCGGGTGTTGGAGGACTTGGAGCTTTTTGAGCGCATCCACCGCAGGGCAAAGAGCGTCCTGCAAATGACCTTGACCGTGGCGGACGACGGCCTGAGCCGGATCGTAGAACCCAACGTCTGCCCCACCAGCCGGAGATATGAAGTGCTGAAAGCATTTCAAAAACGCGGCATCCCCACGGTGGTCTGGATGACGCCATTTCTTCCCTTTCTCACAGATGCGGAGGAAAATTTTACCCGCCTTTTGGACTACTGTATCGACGCCGGAGTCCGGGGAATCGTCTTTTACGGCATCGGCATGACGCTGCGGGAGGGGGATCGGGAGTATTACTATCAGGCATTGGATCGGCACTTCCCTGGTCTGCGCCAGATCTATCAGGCAAAATACGGCAATGCCTACCACATTCTCAGCGATCAGGACCGAGTTTTATCGCCCCGGTTTCACCAGATCTGCGAGCGGTACGGCATTCTGCACGATCCGGAACAGTGCTTCGCCTATCTGCGCTCCCTGCCGGAGCGCCAGGAACAGTTGTCTTTGTTTTAGACGCGTTGGAGGCGAAAAGTCAGCTTTCCTCGTCGCCCTTTTCCACCATCACCGGGTTCAGGGGAAGCACGTCAAAGGCTGTACGGACTGTCTCCCCGCCCAGGGAGGAGTGGACCACCAGGGACACATGGAAAGCCGTGATCTCCTGTGGATCGTCATTGTCATCCACATCGCAGGTGACATCCACCTTGGCTTTCAGCTTATAGCGGGAATAGGTGCTGCTGCTGACCAGCAGATTTCCTACAACCGTGTCATCGCCCCTGATTTTCCCAAGCAGGATTTCCCCATACCCGTCCCCATCCCCGTCTGTGGCAGGCCTCATTCCCTCGCTGTTTACCGTGACGGCGGTAAAATAAGTGCCCTCTTGTTCATTGGCGTAACCGTGACTGAAAAACTCTGCCAGCTTCCACACGGTTTTCCCGTCTACTTCCACTGGATCATCCGACAGCCTTGCGGTTCCAGTGCTGCCCAGCTCGCTTTGAATCACGCTGGTCAGGGTGGAGGCCAGGATTTTGGCCTCGGAGAGGGTCATGGATTTATTGTACTGCCGGATTGCCGCCTGAATGCCCATGCCCACGGCCTCGGCGGCCATGGCCACGATCAGCAGCGTCGCCAGCAGTTCCGTAAAAGAGAACCCCCGGCTGTCTCCCAGCTTTTTTCTCAGCGCCTTACGAATTCGATGAAAGCTCATAATAATAATACCCTTTGGACGTTTTGTAGAGAGCCGCAGTTTCAACTTCTATGGTTTCCGTACCGTCTGCTTCTGGAACTGTTATCGTCACGGTATAATTGGGATCCAACGCATTCTCTGTCAAAGTGAACGCGACATCCTCATTTTTCAAGCGGCTGTTGACCCGGGCGGCGGACACCACCGCGCCGGAGAGAATCAGGCTGGACATAGAGATGATCAGCATGGCCGCCAGGCTTTCCACCAGGCTTTCACCGCGTTGGGAACTGTATTTTTTCATTGCGCGCCGCCTTCCTCTGTTGTGTCATCCTTTTCAAAGGCTTTGAATTGGATCCGTCCGCCCCATGTTGTTTTGCGATTCGTCCGCGTCACTTTTATTGTTTCTCCATAATCATCCGTAGCATCTATCTCTTCGCTGATATCATCATCAGAAAAGTAAAACTTAATATCATTAAGGAAGAGTTTTCG
>CAJOHW010000053.1 GCA_905234565.1 uncultured Oscillibacter sp.
TTCTTTATCATCCTCCGGGAAGGGCTGGAAGCCATTTTGATTGTTGGAGCCATTGTTGCCTATCTGGTGAAGTCCGGCAACAAACAGGGCGTGGTTCCGGTGTACATCGGCTCCGTGTTCGCCATTGTGTGCAGCTTCGCCATGGCCGGCCTCCTGGCATGGCTGAAAGCCATCAATCCGGAGACCACCATGTCCCAGGAGATCATCGAGGGCGTGGCGGCATTGCTGGCAGTGGCGGTGCTGTTCTACGTCTCCAACTGGATGGTGTCCAAGGCGGAATCCGCCGCGTGGAACTCCTACATCGAGGGGAAAGTGGCGGTGTCGGCCTCCCGGGGCAGTATGTTCACCCTGGGCTTTACGGCCTGGCTGGCGGTGTTCCGGGAGGGAGCGGAGGTCATCCTCTTCTACCAGCCCATGCTGTCGGAGGAGTACGCCAATATGGTTTGGCTGGGCTTCGGCCTGGGGTGCGTGGCCCTGATTGCGGTGTTCTTAGCTATCCGGATCCTGAGCATCCGTCTGCCCCTGAAACCCTTCTTCCTGGGCACCAGCGTCCTGATGGCGGCTATGTCTATCTGCTTCCTGGGTGCGGGCATCAAAGAATTGATGGAGGGCGGCGTGTTCGACGGCATGGCCTTCATGCTGGCAAGCCCGTCTTGGCTCTCCTGGATCCCCTATAATGATGTTTGCGACGTGCTGGGCATCTACCCCTTGGCAGGGACCGTGATCCCGCAGCTGATCCTGCTGGCGGTGACGATTGTCACCTTTGTGATTGCCATGCGCCGGAACCAGGCGGCGGCAGCGAAGCAAGGAAAATAAATCCATTCTCATTTCGGTATCAAGTCCCCCGGGGCGGAAACGCCGGAGGACGGTACAAATACAAGCAAAGAAGGAGTAAAACGATGAAAAAAAAGTGTTTGGCTCTGCTGGCCTGCGGGGCCCTGATCCTCTCCCTGGCGGCCTGCGGCGGCAGTCCCGCCAGCGGCGCGGGTAACAGCGCCGCCAATGACAGCGCCCAGGCCAGTGACGCCCAGGGAAACGACGCCCAGCCCGAAGCCCTCTCCAACGAGGACGCCGCCCCCGGCGATGCCGGTTTCACGGAGATCCCCATCTTTGAGGATGAGGAAGTGGGCTTTATGAACGTGTCCGCCGTGTATTTCCAGCCGGTGCCCATGTCCAACGGCAATGAGAGCATTGAGGACTTTGACCTCCACTTGGAGTGCGACATCTCCGCCATGGAGAACAACCTGGGCTACGGCCCCGGAGACTGGGTACCCTATCTGACCATCGACTACGCCGTCACCGGTTCCAACGGCGAAGAGGCGGCCTCCGGCACCTTTATGCCCATGGCGGCCTCCGACGGCCCCCACTACGGCGCCAACATCGCCCTGCCCAACGCCGATACGTACAGCCTGTCCTTCACCTTCCACAGCCCCGAGGAGAATGGCTATCTGGTCCACACCGACGCGGAGACTGGCCCGGGCGGTACCTTTGACGACTACTTCGCCGACGGCAACCTCACCGTCACCTATGACGGCTGGGACTATGTGCCCCAGGAGTGGTAAATTCCCCATATTCTGAGAAAATAGAACCACTAAGATGGAGCCAATGCCGCGCAAGGGGCATTGGCTCTCTGTGGCGTCTTATATATACTCGTGAACGATAAGATTTGCCATTCGTTGCCGTGCCAGTGACCTGAAATGCGGCAAATGTGAAAGAGCGCGAGTAAAAGATACTGTCATCATGAGATGAGGAGAGGATGCTATGCTGCGATACCTGATAGCGGTGACGGAGGACCTGTTCTCCCCCGCCATTCTCTTGGGAATGCTCACCGCCTATGTGTCCCTGGCCTGGGGAAAGCGGGGGCTTCGGACCCTGGCCTGGGGTTCCGGCCTGGGCTTTGCCGCCGCCGTGTGGATGGCGTACATGAAAAACGCCACGTCAAAAATTGACACCGGGGGATGGAACCTGCGGATCTTTGCCCTGTCCCTGCTGGCGTTGGCGGCGTTCTGGATTCTGTCCATAAGGCCCCTCCGGGCAAGGCTCGGGACGGCGGGAACATGGGCGGTACCGGTCTGCGCCGGGGCACTGGCCTTTACGTTCCTTTTCTACGCCCTGCCCAACGACCTGGCCTATCCCTTCACCTTCTCCCTGAACGGGGAGTCCGTGTTCTCCACCGCCTTTTTCTACCGCCTCACCGGCTGGCTGCTTGGCATTCTACTGGCGGTTCTGGCCTATTTCGCTGTGTCCCGCTGCGCCGCACGGCTGGAAACCCGGCTGGTCAGCGTTCTGCTGAACGCCGTCCTGCTGATCAACGGGGCCCACCAGGCCTCCAAGATCCTCCAAACTCTTCTGACCCGGCGGATCATCCCGCCCCGGCATCCCCTGTACCACTCCCTGTTCGTCATCGCCCGGTACACCTCCAATTACAGCGGCTACTTTTTGTACGCCGCCATGCTGGCAACAGTCTCCATTCCCGTGGCCCTGTGGGTGAGGAGCTTCCGATCCAAAGAGCCCTATGACAACCCCGCCCAGCACCGGAAGATCCGGGCCTCCTGGCGGTCCGCCCGCCGCTGGGCCTCCCTGATGGCCGCCTGCTTCCTGATGGGCACTCTGAATGTGACGGTGGTGTCCGCCATTCAAAACCGCCCGGTGGAACTGTCCCCGGCGGAGGAGTTCGAGACCATCGGCGACAACCTCTATGTCCCCCTGGAACGGCTGGAGGACGGGCATCTCCACCGCTTCGAGTACACCACCCCCAATGGCGTAGGCGTGCGCTTCATCCTTATCAAAAAGCCCAACTCCTCCTCCTACGGCGTGGGGCTGGACGCCTGCGAAATCTGCGGGGCCACGGGGTACTATGAGCGCAAGGGACAGATTGTGTGCAAACTGTGCGACGTGGTGATGAACATCAACACCATCGGCTTCAAAGGGGGCTGTAACCCCATGGTCATTGATTACAGCGTGGAGGGCGGCTACATCGTGATCCCCACCTACACCCTTATTGACCATGAGAAAACCTTCCAATAACCGGGAAAAGGGGGACGATTCGTGTTTTTTAGAATGATTCGGGGGGCGTTTGTTCGGCAGAAGGGAAAAATGGCTATGATCGCCCTGACCATCGCCCTGGGGGCGTCCCTGGCCACCGCCATGCTGAACGTCATGCTGGATGTGGGCGATAAGGTGAACCAGGAGCTGAAAACCTACGGGGCCAACATCACCGTGGTGCCCAAACAGGACGCCGTGCTGGAGGACCTCTATGAAATTGAGGGGGGCGATACCGCCGCCTATCTCCGGGAAGGGGAACTGGGCCGCATCAAGACCATCTTCTGGGCCTTCAACATTGTGGACTTCTCCCCCTTCCTGACCGCCTCAGCGGAACTGGACGGAGGGGAGACGGTGCCCCTGGTGGGGACCTGGTTCCACCACCACTTGGAGACCCCTGCCGGAGAGGCTTTGGACACCGGCGTCCAGAACCTCCGGTCCTGGTGGGACATCACGGAGGGAGAGTGGCTGGATGAACAGGCCCCTCAAAGCGGCAATGCCGTCATGCTGGGGGCATCCCTGGCCCAGAGAATCGGCGCGGCGGCGGGAGACACCCTCCGGATACGGACCCGGAACGGTACGGAAAAACTCACCGTCCTGGGCGTCTATGAGGGCGGCGGGGAAGAGGATGACCAGATCTATGCCCCGCTGCACCTGGTCCAGCGTCTGAGCGGCTTGGAGGGGAAAGTATCCCGGGTGGAGGTCAGCGCCCTGACCACGCCGGACAACGAGCTGGCGGAAAAAGCCGCCAAAGACCCCTCCTCCCTGACTGCCAGCCAATACGAGACCTGGTACTGTACCGCCTACGTCAGTTCCATCTGCTACCAGATTCAGGAGGTCATCACCGACAGCATCGCCTCTCCCGTCCGGCAGGTGGCGGACTCTGAGGGGGCGATTCTGGAAAAGACGGAACTGCTTATGATTCTGATTACCATTTTGAGCCTGGCAGGTTCCGCTTTAGGGATTTCCAATCTGGTGACCGCCAGCGTCATGGAGCGGGGGGCGGAGATCGGACTGCTGAAGGCCATCGGCGCCCAGGACGGGGCCGTCACTGCCCTGGTGCTGTCGGAAGTGCTGCTCACGGGCCTGTTCGGGGCCGTGGCCGGATACTTCGCGGGCTTCGGCTTCGCCCAGATCATTGGACAGACGGTCTTTGGCTCCGCCATTGACATGAAACCCATGGTGATTCCCCTGGTGGCGGCTCTGGTGACGGTAGTAACCCTGGCGGGCAGCGTTCCCGCCGTGGGAATGCTGGTGCGGCTCCACCCGGCGGAAGTGCTCCATGGGCGGTAAGCCGGGAAGGAGACATCATGACAAAGCGAAAACTGTTTTTCCGCATGATTACCGCCTCCCTGATCCGCCGGCGCTCCCGGATGCTGGCGGCGCTGCTGGCGGTGGCGGTGGGGGCCACCATTCTGTCCGGACTGGTGACAATCTACTATGACGTGCCCCGGCAGATGGGGGCCCAGTTCCGGGGCTACGGGGCCAATTTGATTCTTCTGCCCTCCGGGGAAGGGGCCGATTTCGATCTGGACGCCATGCGGCGGGCCGCCGATGTGATCCCGGCGTCTGAACTGGTGGGGGCGGCTCCCTTCCGCTATGAGACCGTGTCCATCCACAACCAGCCCGTGGTGGCCGCCGGGACGGAGTTCGCCGGAGTACAGGCGGCCAGTCCCTATTGGCACGTCAGCGGCACGTGGCCGGATGCCTCCGGGGAACTGCTCCTGGGCCAGGAGACCGCCCGTCTCCTGGGGCTGAAACCCGGGGAGACTTTAAGCGTCGTATTCCGCCCGGAGGGGTCCGACGCCGCCTCCCGGGGCACGGAACTGGTCATGACCGTATCCGGAATCTTAGAGACCGGCGGCTCGGAGGAGGAATATGCCTATCTGTCCCTGGAAGATTTGGCAAGTCTCACAGGAGAGGACGGTACCTTGAGTGTGGCGGAGTTCAGCGTCTCCGCCGCCCAGGACCGGCTCCGGAATTACGCCGAGACCATTCAAACGAACGTGCAGGGCGTCTCCGCCCGGCTGGTGAAGCGGGTGGCCCAGTCGGAGAGCACGGTGCTGACCAAGCTCCAGGCCCTGGTATTTCTGGTAACCGCCGTGGTACTGGTACTGACCATGATCTGCGTGGCCACCACCATGACCGCCGTGGTGACGGAGCGCCGGAAGGAGATTGGCCTCCGAAAAGCCTTGGGGGCGTCGGACAGCAGCATCGTGTGGGAGTTTATGGGCGAGGGATTGCTGCTGGGCTGTGCCGGAGGGGCACTGGGGGCCGGGCTGGGCTTCGCCTTTGCCCAGGCGGTCAGCGTCAACGTGTTCAACAGCTCCATCGCCTTCCAGCCCCTGCTGCTGCCTTTGACGGTGCTGGTGTCCGTGGTGGTGACGGGCTGCGCCTGTCTGCTGCCTGTGCGCAGCGCCACGGAGGTAGACCCCGCCCTGGTCCTGAAGGGCGAATGAGAGGAGTGACGGCCATGAGCCTGTTGGAATTGAAAGACGTATCCAAAATTTACGGCACCTTAAAGGCCCTGGACAGCGTGAGCCTGACGGTGGACAACGGGGAGTGGGTGGCCATTATGGGCCCCTCCGGGTCCGGAAAGAGCACCATGATGAACATCATCGGCTGTATGGACAAACCCACCTCCGGCCAGGTCCTGCTGGACGGCAGGGACATCGCCCGGGAGAGCGCCAAAAACCTGACCCGGATCCGCCGGGACAAGATTGGCCTGATCTTCCAGCAGTTCCACCTGGTGAACTATCTGACCGCCGTGGAAAACGTGATGACGGCCCAGTATTACCACAGTATGCCCGACGAGAAAGAGGCCCTGGAGGCCCTGGACCGGGTGGGATTGGCGGACCGGGCCCGGCACCTCCCCAGCCAGCTCTCCGGCGGTGAACAGCAGCGGGTGTGCATCGCCCGGGCCTTAATCAACTATCCGGAGATCGTCCTGGCGGATGAACCTACGGGCAACCTGGACGAGGCCAACGAGAATATCGTGCTGGATCTCTTCCGCCAACTCCACAGGGACGGCACCACCTTAATCGTAGTCACCCACGATCCGGAGGTGGGAGAGGTGGCTCAGCGAACCGTGACCTTAGAACACGGCGTCATCCGGCGGGACGCGAAAAATGAGCGTTTCGGGGCGTGACAATCTTCCAAAAGCACAGCGGCGGACCGCATAAGGCGATCCGCCGCTGTGCTCTATTGATAGGATCTCACTTCACTTTTGCCGCCACGGCGTCAAAGACCTTTGTGACCTTGGCCTCCGGCTCCTTGGTGGCAAGGCTCACAATCACAATGGCCGCGCAAGCCGTCAGGAAGGCGGGCAGCAGTTCATAGATGGCAAAGGCTCCGCCTATGGGAGCAATGACGAACTTCCACAGGAACACCATGCCGCCTCCGGCCACCATGCCCGCCAGCGCCCCCCATTTGTTGGACCGCCTCCAAAACAGGGCAAACAGTACCGTGGGACCAAAGGCCGCCCCAAAGCCCGCCCAGGCGAAGGATACCACCCGGAACACGGAACTGTTGGGGTCCCAGGCCAGAAAGACGCTGATGATGGCAATGCAGATGACGGTGCCCCGGGCAGCCAGCATATTGGCCCGTCCCGAGAGCTTCACCCCAAAGAAGTCCTGCAACAGGTCTTGGGAGACGCTGGACGCGGCGGCCAGCAACTGGGAGTCCGCTGTGGACATGGTGGCGGCCAGAATCCCCGCCAGAATGATCCCCGCCAGCACCGCCAGAACCACGCCGTGCTGGCTCATGAAGTCCGCCAAATGTACGATGACCGTCTCGGAATCCGAAGAAGTGGTCAGGAAGGGGATCTTCCCCGCCACAGACACGCTGTATCCAATCATGCCAATCAGAATGGCGATGCCCATAGACAGCACCACCCAGATAGAGGCGATGCGCCGGGAGACGGACAGCTTTTCCTCGTCCTCAATGGCCATGAACCGCAGGAGGATGTGGGGCATTCCAAAGTAGCCTAAGCCCCAGGCCAGGGTGGACACGATAGGCAGAAAGCCAAAGGATCCGGCGGAGCCGGAGGCGGGGTCATAGCCCTGGAAGGGGTTCAGGTAGCCGGGAAGGGCCTGGGCGTTGCGAATCACCGCTCCAAAGCCTCCCGCCTGGGCCACGCCGAAGCACACCACCGCCACCAGGGCCACGCTCATAAAGATACTCTGGATCAGGTCCGTGGTAGACACCGCCAGGAAGCCTCCCAGCACCGTGTAAGCGATGATGATCACCGCGCCTACCACCATGGCGGTGTGGTACTCCACGCCGAAGAGGCTGTTGAACAGGGTGCCTACGGCCTTGAAGCCGGAGGCGGTATAGGGGATGAAAAAGATCAGGATGATGACGGCGGCGATGCACGAGAGCAGGTGCCGCTGGTCCTGATACCGCCGGGAGAAGAACTCCGGCAGGGTAATGGCCCCAATATCCGCAGAATAGCGCCGAATGCGCCGGGCCACGATGAGCCAGTTTAGGTACGTGCCCACAGCCAGGCCAATAGCGGTCCAGCTGACCTCCGCCACGCCGCACAGGTACGCAAGGCCGGGGAGTCCCATGAGCAGATAGCTGCTCATATCGGAGGCCTCCGCGCTCATGGCGGTCACCACCGGACCCAGACGCCGTCCGCCCAGGAAGAACTCCTGGGAACTGCCTCCGCTTCCCCGGCGGCTGAAATACACCCCGATGAATACCATGCCCATCAGGTACAGCACAAAGGTGGCTGTAATCAAAAATTGCGCGTTTGTCAAGCTTCTCTCTCCTTTACAATTGGATGTTAGGTCCCGAAAAAAAGCAAATCCGCCTCGGGGCCAGCGCGCAAAAGTATAGCACAAACCGAACCAGAATAAAAGACAGAATCCTGTATAGAATTCGTTCTTCTTTCTCCAATCCTATTCGCAAATTGCGTGCCAAAAAAACACGCCGCAGTCCAAAAACTGCGGCGTGTTTTGGAGGTGACACCCGGATTTGAACCGGGGAATCAGGGTTTTGCAGACCCTTGCCTTACCACTTGGCTATGTCACCAGAAATTCTATTCTATGTTTCATTTCCAGCCTAAATCCAGCCTAAACGCAGGAAAACCATTTCCAAATCCACACGGGGAACGCTTTTGACAGGTTCGGGTGTGGATTTGGAAATGGAGCGGGCAACGAGGCTCGAACTCGCTACCTCCACCTTGGCAAGGTGGCGCTCTACCAGATGAGCTATGCCCGCACATGGTGCCCAGAGCCGGATTTTCAGTCCGCTGCTCTACCAACTGAGCTATCTGGGCGAACCTCTCTTTCCCTTCTCAGCTATGAAAGAAAGGAAACGCCTGATAAAAAGCTGGCGACCCGGAACGGACTTGAACCGTCGACCTCTAGCGTGACAGGCTAGCGTTCTAACCAACTGAACTACCGGGCCAAAATTGAAGTGGTGGGAACAACTGGACTCGAACCAGTGACCCCTTGCTTGTAAGGCAAGTGCTCTAACCAGCTGAGCTATGCTCCCCTCCGCCGTCCCATTTCCTGAGCGGCAAGTGTTATTATATCCGATCCCCGTCTATTTGTCAACCCCTGATCGTAATTTTTCTCTATTTTTACTTCGTCAGATTCATTCTGCTTAAAGTCTGCAAAAAAAGGAGCAAGTAACAAGGCGCTCCACATATCGTGGAGCGCCTTGTGTTGGCATTACCTATTTTTCCGGGCCGTCGCCAGCCAAGTATCTTCGGCAGGAATGAGCTTAACTACCGTGTTCGGAATGGGAACGGGTGGACCCTCATCCTAATCAACACCAACTATCTATTGCAACCGG
>CAJOHW010000054.1 GCA_905234565.1 uncultured Oscillibacter sp.
CAGCAGTTTTTTCATGATCGCCATCTCCTCTCAAATATGCGTCCGGTCCCCGTTCCCTCGGGGGCGCGTGTAAGTACACTCCCACAAATCGCATTTTACCATATTTCCGTGCCCCTGTCAAATCCTTCCCGTGAAAAAAGAGGCAGATTTTCCCGGGAAAGGCTATACAACGGGGAGATTTTGTGATATGGTTTATGCAGTCGGCGCTGAGAGAGCGGAAGGAGAGTGGAAATGGACTACGCGAAAGAATCCCTGCGTCTCCACTACCAGTGGAGGGGGAAACTGGAAGTGACCCCCCGGGCGGCGGTGGACAGCAGGGACGCCCTGTCCCTGGCGTACACGCCGGGGGTGGCGGAGCCGTGCCTGGAAATCCAGCGGCATCCGGAGAAGGTGTACGAACTGACCCGTCGGTGGAACACGGTGGCGGTGGTGACGGACGGCACGGCGATCCTTGGCCTGGGGGACATCGGTCCGGAGGCGGGAATGCCGGTGATGGAGGGGAAATGCGTCCTGTTCAAGGCCTTTGGGGGCGTGGACGCCATTCCGCTGTGCATCCGCAGCAAGGACGTGGACACGATTGTGAATACGGTGGCCCTGCTGGCGGGGTCCTTTGGCGGGGTCAATTTAGAGGACATCTCCGCCCCCCGGTGCTTTGAGATAGAGCGGAAGCTGAAAGAGCGCTGTGACATCCCGATCTTCCACGACGACCAGCACGGCACCGCCGTTATCACCCTGGCGGGTCTGACCAACGCCCTGAAAATCGTGGGCAAGAAACTGGGAAAGATCCGGATTGTGGTCAACGGGGCGGGTTCCGCCGCTATTGCCATTACGAAACTGCTGCTGTCCGCCGGGGCACGGGACGTGACCCTGTGCGACCGGAAAGGCGCCATTTATGAGGGCCGTCCGGAGGGCATGAACGCCGTCAAGGAGGAGATGGCGAAGGTGACGAACCCGGAGAACCGTCCCGGGACGCTGGCGGAGACGCTGGCAGGGGCGGATGTATTCATCGGCGTGTCGGCCCCGGGGGTGGTGACCACGGAGATGATCCGGTCCATGAACCGGGACGCCGTTGTCTTTGCCTGCGCCAATCCCACGCCGGAGATCTTCCCCCAGGACGCCAAGGCCGGGGGGGCACGGATCCTCTCCACGGGCCGCAGCGACTTCCCCAACCAAATCAACAATGTCTTAGCCTTTCCGGGCATCTTCCGGGGTGCTTTGGACGTGCGGGCCAGCGACATCAACGACGCCATGAAGTTAGCGGCGTCCAAGGCCCTGGCGGGGCTGATCTCCGATGGGGAGCTGAACGAGGACTACATCATTCCCGCCGCCTTTGACCCCCGGGTCCGGGAGGCGGTGGCCGCCGCCACGGCGGAGGCGGCCCGTCAGTCCGGCGTGGCCCGGATCTAAAAGAAGGGATTTCTGAGCAGATCCAGCGTTGTCCCAAGCGTATCCGAAATCTATACAGGGGGAGAGGAAGCATGAAGTTTATTTTCCAGTTCTGCCGGATTTTAGGGGTGTGTTTCGCCGGGGAGATTCTGGCGGTGCTTCTGCCGTTTCCGGTTCCGGCCAGCGTGTACGGTCTGGCGCTGCTGCTGCTGGCGCTGAAAACCGGGTTCTTCCAGCTGGCAGACGTGAAGGAGACGGGAAAATACCTGGTGGGGATCATGCCGCTCCTGTTTATCCCCGCCGCCGTCGGCGTCATGGAACTGTGGGAGGAGATGGGAGCCATTCTGGTGCCCTGCATCCTGGCGGCGGTACCGGTGACGCTGCTGGTTATGGGCGTGGCGGGACTGGTGACCCAGTACGTACAGCGCAGAATCGGGAAGGGAGGCCGCTGACATGGGCGCGTTGATTATAGAACTGTTGGAATCCTCCGCCGTATGGGGGGTGCTGCTGTCCATTGGGGCCTATGGCTTAGGGATGCTGGTCCAGCGCCGGAGCGGAAAGCAGTGGATGAACCCCCTGCTGATTGGGACCATTGTGATTATGGTCCTGCTGGGCTTTACCCGGATACCGTACAGCAGTTTCCGGTCCAGCGCCGCGCCGGTGAGCTATCTGCTGCTGCCGTCTACGGTGAGTTTGGCGATTCCTCTGTATGAGCAGTGGGAACTGCTGAAAAAGAATACCGCCGCCATTCTGGCGGGGGTACTGGCGGGGGTGTTCACCAGCCTGGGCAGCATCGCCGCATTGGCCTGGATTTTCCGCATGGAGCGGTCCGCCGCCGTGACCCTGCTGCCCAAATCCGTCACCACCGCTATTGGCATGGATGTGGCCAGCACCTTGGGGGGCATGGCGTCCCTGGCGGCGGCGGTCATTATCCTGACGGGGATTACGGGGAACCTGACGGCGGTGTGGCTCTTTGACGTGCTGAAAATCAAGGAACCCATTGCGAAAGGCATCGCCCTGGGGACCTCCGCCCACGCCATCGGCACGGCCCGGGCCTTGGAAATCGGGGAGGTGGAAGGGGCCATGAGCGGCCTTGCCATCGCGGTGGCGGGGATTATCACCGCAATCCTGGCCCCCGCCGTGGCCGCCCTTCTGCCGTAGGGTTTTGAAAGCGGTTGACAGCAGATCCGGCCCGGAAGAAGCGGAACAACGTTTCCTCCGGGCTGGATCATGGGGTCCGGTGAAAAAACAGTTGACGGGGACGGGAGAATGTGGTAGAATGCCGCTTACCTGTAAGAGGGGCTTTCTTTTTGTGCGTTTTTTGGCGCGGTTTTCGCTTCTCCCGTGCCTTTTTCGTGTATCCGGCGCTTTCTGAGCGCGGAGGAATGCCCCTGCGGACCAGGGAGGCCGGGCGTCCTGTCCGGACGCCAATCATAAGGAGGTGCCGTTTATGCGGGTCAAAGTTACCCTCAGGTGCAACGAGTGCAAACAGCGCAACTACAACACCATGAAAAACAAGAAGAACACGCCGGATAAGCTCACGCTGAACAAGTACTGTCCCTTCTGCCGAAAGCATACGCCCCATTCGGAGACAAAGTGAGCGCGGCGGCAATGAGAAAGGGCGTGTGACAATGGCAGAGGAAAACAAGGCGAAAAAGGAGTCCAAAAAGGACGCCAAAAAGAAACGGGACTGGGGCGCCTGGTTCCGGGAAATGAGAAGCGAACTGAAAAAGGTCGTGTGGCCCAACCGGGAGACCGTGTTGAAAAACACCGGAACGGTACTGCTTTGCTCCCTGGTGGTGGGCGCGTTCATCTGGGTGTTTGACTTCGCCTCCAGCGGCGTGGTGCAGATCATCCTGACCCTCTTCCGGAGCTGAGGCGTCCGGAAATGGCACAGAGCGCGCAGTGGTATGTGATCCATACCTATTCCGGCTATGAAAACGCCGTGAAAACCAGCATTGAGAAGTTCGTCACCGGACGGCACCTGGAGGATATGATCCTGCGCATGGAGATCCCCCTGGAAAAGGTCACGGAGGTGACGGAGGGCGGCGGCACAAAAGAGGTGGAGCGGAAGGTGTTCCCCGGCTATGTGCTGGTCAAGATGATTATGACCGACGACACCTGGCATCTGGTCCGGAATATCCGGGGCGTCACCGGGTTCGTAGGTTCCGCCAACAAGCCGATTCCCCTTACGGAGGAAGAGGTGCTGGCCATGGGCATGGAGAAGCATGAAGTCGTGGTGCGGTACCAGGTGGGAGACACCGTGCGGATCGTGGACGGGCCGTTGGAGAGCTTCACCGGACTGGTGGAGGCCATCGAGCCGGAGAAGAACCGGGTCTGCGTGATGGTCTCCATGTTCGGGCGGGAGACGCCCGTGGATTTGGAACTGGATCAGGTAGAGATCCAGAGTTAATGCGCAGAGTGGGAGGATCCCGGTCCGCCATAGGCCGGATCCGTTTACCACATCCAATCAGGAGGTGCGATTGTGGCACAGAAAATCACCGGTTATGTGAAACTGCAAATCCCCGCGGGCAAGGCTACCCCGGCTCCCCCGGTGGGCCCTGCCCTGGGTCAGCACGGCGTGAATATCACCGCCTTTACCAAGGAATTCAATGAGCGTACCAAGGGCGATGTGGGTATGATCATCCCCGTCATCATCACCGTGTACGCCGACCGCTCCTTCTCCTTCATCACCAAAACCCCTCCGGCGGCGGTGCTGATTAAGAAGGAATGCAACATCGAGTCCGGCTCCGGCGTCCCCAACAAGACCAAGGTCGCCACCATCTCCAAGGCCTCCGTCCAGAAGATCGCCGAGATCAAAATGCGGGACCTGAACGCCGGAAGCCTGGAAGCCGCTATGAGCATGATCGCCGGGACCTGCCGGTCCATGGGCGTGGTCGTGGGAGACTGAGGGGAGGAGGAGTCACTTTGTTCAGAGGCAAAAAGTATAAGGAGAGCGCCAAACAGATTGACCGCTCCCAGCAGTACGAGGCCCAGGAGGGCCTGGCCCTGGTGTGCAAAACCGCCAGCGCCAAATTCGACGAGACGGTGGAACTCCACGTGAAACTGGGCGTGGACTCCCGCCACGCGGACCAGCAGGTCCGGGGCGCCATCGTCCTGCCCCACGGCACCGGCAAGACCGTCCGGGTGCTGGTGTTCGCCAAGGCCGACAAGGCCGACGCCGCCCGGGAAGCCGGAGCGGACTATGTGGGCGATATGGATCTGGTGGAGAAGATTCAGAAGGAGAACTGGTTCGACTTCGACGTGGTGGTGGCCAGCCCCGACATGATGGGCGTGGTGGGCCGTCTGGGCCGTCTGCTGGGCCCCAAGGGCCTGATGCCCTCCCCCAAGGCCGGTACCGTGACGCCGGACGTTGCCAAGGCCGTCCAGGAAGTGAAGGCCGGTAAGATTGAGTACCGTCTGGATAAGACCAACATCATCCACTGCCCCATCGGCAAGGTGTCCTTCGGCCCGGAAAAGCTGGTGGAGAACTTCAACACCCTCATGGGCGCTATCGTCAAGGCCAAGCCCGCCGCCGCCAAAGGACAGTATATCCGCTCCTGCGTGGCCGCGTCCACCATGGGCCCCGGCGTGAAGATGAATACCGCGAAATTTGTGTGAGTAAAGCAGAACCCCGCCTCCCCAGTCCGGGGAGGCGGGGTTTTACAATCGGTTTTGCCGTTTCATGGCCCTTTGTTTATCGTGATTTTTGCCACGAATTCACGATGACACTGGGCGTGAAAACCGGCAACCGCCACCCCGACCGGTGACGGTTGCTTTCCAGGCAATCTAACCTCTGAGGGCTGACGATATCGTCTGGCTCTCCACTTGCCCTCATTATACTCCACATACTCCACATACTCCACGCTGTCCGCCTTTGTCAAGCGTTTTCCTGCGGGGACAGCTCTGACGAGAGAAAAAACGAAATGTTGGTGATTGCAATGCACAAAGTGGCTTCCACAGAGCACAGAAATATGGTTGCGTATATGGACAAGACGGCCTGCGGGGTCGTTTATCCGCTGTCCATCGCCGAAGGGATTCAGCCGGGGGAGATTTATACAGATCAAGATTCCGCTTTGTTCTGGCATCACAGCGGTTTCGCTTTCCTGTTCGGCCCGTGTGAGGAGGCGTTTCTTAGCTGCGTATATGATCATTTCCTAAGCACTGAAAGTACGCTTTCAAGGCGGTTTGTTCTGTTTGCCGAAAATGAGAATGTCAAACAGTTCTTCAGGAAGAAAAAGAATCTTACATGGGGGAAGCGGTATTTTTTTGAATACCCAAACAAATCCGCAAAGCGGTTCTATGCGGGGGGAAAAGGACTGTCCGGAAACCTCAGAGTGTGCGAAATCAGCAGGGAGCTGTTGGATAAAATAGAGGGTACCATCACGCCTTACTTTTCCTGGGCGGACTCTTGCGCGTTTTTGCGCAGAGGAAAAGGATACTGCGTGGTAGACGGAGAAACAGCGGCGGCCTGGGCTTTTTCCGCCGCAGTCAGTGGGGAGGAAATGGATATCGGCGTGGAAACAAAAGCGGCATACCGCCATTTGGGTCTGGGGACGATGGTGTCAGAGCGAATGGTACAATATTGCCTTGAACAGCATAAGCGCCCGGTCTGGGCTTGCAGCGCAGACAATGCCGCATCGAAAAGGCTGGCGGAAAAGGCAGGGTTTCTAAAAACAGCGGAATGCGAAACGTGCAAACGAATCTGAAAAAACCGTTGACAAAGGAACAGGACTTGTGTATAATACGTGTTGCGTTCCAAAGACAGCAGGTGGAGGGCTCCGCCCTTTCCGTAAATCCTGCCGAGGGCGGCATCGTTGGATTGCTGTACTATGCCCTTTTGCGCTTTTGGTAAGCGTGAAAGGGCTTTCCTTGTGTAACGCGGAATCACTTTACCGGAGGTGAAATCAGGAATGCCGAACGCGAAAGTCCTATCTGACAAGAAGGCCGCGGTGGAGGAGTTGACCGACAAGATCAAAAAGGCCACCGCAGGCGTCATCGTGGACTACAAGGGCATCACGGTGGAGGAGGACACGAACCTGCGCCGGGAGTGCCGGGAGAACAGCGTGGATTACGCCGTGGTGAAAAACACCATGCTCCGCTTCGCCTTCAACAACACCGGCCTTGGCGATCTGGACGACCTGCTCCACGGCACCACGTCCCTGGCCCTGGGCGACGACCCCGTGACCCCCGCCCGGATTATGGCGGACTATGCCAAGAAGCTGGACGGCAAGTTCGAGATCAAGGGCGGTTTCATGGACGGAAAGCCCGTGGACCTGCCCACCATCCAGTCCCTGGCCGCCATCCCGCCCCTGCCCATTCTGCGGGCCCAGGTGCTGGGCACCATGCTGGCCCCTATTACGGGCCTTGCCGTGGTCCTCAAGCAAATTGCCGAACAGAAGGGCGCTCCCGCCGAAGCGGAAGCCGCTCCCGCCGCCGCCGAATAAGTCCGGCGCAGCACACAAGATTGATTGGAGGTATATCCCATGTCTGAGAAAATCACTGCCCTGCTGGAAGAGATCAAGCAGCTGACGGTTCTGGAACTGAGCGAACTGGTCCATGCCCTGGAAGATGAGTTCGGCGTGTCCGCCGCCGCTATGGCCGCTCCCGCCGCCGCCGCTGCCCCCGCTGAGGAGGAAAAGACCTCCTTCGACGTGGTGCTGACCGGGTTCGACGCGTCCAGCAAGATCAAGGTCATCAAGGTGGTCCGGGAGATCACCGGCCAGGGCCTGGCGGAAGCCAAGGCCACCGTGGAGAAGAATCCGTCCACGCTGAAAGAGGCTGTGGGCAAGGAAGAGGCCGAGGAACTCAAGAAGAAGATCGAGGAAGTCGGCGGCAAGGTGGAACTGAAGTAAGTGCCTCCCTGCGTAAAGTCTGCATAAGGAACGGCCCCGTCTCCGGTTGCTCACCGGAAACGGGGCCTTTTTGTGATTTTCGGTCACGAAGTCACGATTACGCTGGGCGTGAAAACCGGCAACCGCCACCCTGCTCGGTGACGGTTGCCTTTTGAAGCGACCTGATTCGCTGGAGGGCTGACGATATCGTCTGGCTCTCCACTTGCCCTTGATTATACCCCTGCTGTCCGCCTTTGTCAAGCGCTTTTGCGGCGTCCACTTTTGACGCCTTTCGTCCTGCTCTTGCGTTTTTCTGCAAAGCATGATACAATCGATGTACGGCAAGTGGAGAACTGGCGGTCAGCCCTCATATCTACGCAACCCCATTCTATACGGAAAGGGGGGATGGATATGAGCTTTCATGGCACTTTGCATAT
>CAJOHW010000055.1 GCA_905234565.1 uncultured Oscillibacter sp.
GAAGTCCTGATAAGTGTCACCCTTTGGCGACACTTATCAGGACTCAGTATCTCATATCTGTTCTTCTCTTGCTATACGCCCCCGGAGACTACGCTTACTGTTAAGGTTAGTGTCAGGGACATTCGTCTCCGAATGGCAGAGAGGTAAACGCGAACGTATCCCGCTCTCCGCAGTAGCCGCACACGCCCATACGGGGAGAATTGGTTACGGGAAGCAATATATCTTTGTCGCGGCTTTCCACGCACTTTTCACAATAGAACGGATTTTCGGAGTCGTATATGGTTTCCGTGTCGATGTACGCCGCCTCCACGCCGCAGTCTGCACAAGGAAACTTCTTCTATGTAGACTGCGTGCAGCGAGTTGCCTAAAGGAAAGCGGCCACCCTTTCGGGTGGCCGTTATGTCCGTCTCATTCGCCGGGCATGATGGCGTCGTTGGGGCAGGTGTCCGCGCAGGAACCGCAGTCCAGGCAGGCACTGGCGTCGATGACGTAGTGGTCGTCGCCCTGGCTGATGGCACCGGCGGGGCAAGCGTCCGCGCAGGAACCGCAGCTAATGCAGGCATCGGTAATCTTGTAAGCCATAATAGCACCTCCGTATAGATGATAGAAGTATTGTACCACACCGGCGGAAAATTGCAAGGGGGCAGACGAAAAAAATGTAACCCAAAAACCGCAAAAACCGTGAAAAAGCGGCAAAAACGCGGTTTGTTGTAACTAACTAAGGCTCTTCTTCCCAGGCAAAGCGCATAGCTGCTCCGCACTCCGGGCAGATTACCTCCCCGCCCTCTAAAGCGTCCTCCCCGAAAAACAGGGACTGGCCGCAGCTGGGACATTCGGCGGTGTAGTGGGCCTCCTCCTGGTCGTCCTCCTCCCACTCCCCGGCGTAACTGTCCAGCACGTCTAAAATGGTATCCTGGGTCTGGCGCACTTCGTCCAAATCCTGGGCCATGGCGTCCAGCACGTCCAGCAGGGCCGGGAGAATTGCTCCCTCCGGTCCTCCAAGAGGGGCCGTCTCCTCCAAGGCCCGCAGTTCCGCCAGCTTTTCCTCCAAATTCATGGGCTTGTCCTCCTGTGATTTCGCGTATCGCAACGCGGACGGGAAACAGAAAACGGAGGATGCGCTCCTCCGTTGTTCTGCGGCTTATTCCTTCACGCGGCCCAGATATTCCCCGGTCCGGGTGTCCACCTGGATCACTTCGCCCTCGTTGATAAAGAGGGGGACTTTGATCTGCGCTCCGGTTTCCAGGGTGGCGGGCTTCGTGACGTTGGTGGCGGTGTCGCCTTTGACGCCTGGCTCCGTGGCGGTGACCACCAGGTTCATGAAGTTGGGCACTTCCACGCCGAACACGCTGCCCTTGTAACTCAGGAGCTTGCACATGGTGTTGTCTTTGACAAACCGGAACCCGTCTCCCAGGACATCCCGGTTCAGGGGGGTCATCTCATAGGTCTCCGGGTCCATGAAGTAGTACAAGTCCCCGTCGTTGTAGCTGTACTCCGCATCCTTGCGCTCCACCACGGCCTGTTCAAACTTGGCGGTGGGGTTAAAGGAAGTCTCAGTGACGCCGCCGGTGATGACATTGCGCATTTTGGTCCGGACAAAGGCTGCGCCCTTTCCCGGTTTCACGTGCTGGAACTCCACCACCTGCATGACTTTTCCGTCCATCTCAAAGGTGACGCCGTTGCGGAAGTCACCGGCTGTAATGGTAGGCATACGCGTTCCTCCTTGCTTTGTGTTTCGGGGGAACGGGCCTCCCCCTCTTTCATGTTCTCCCGCTTATTGTAACGGATTTTTCCCCTTATTGCAAGGGGTTTTCCCCAGGATCCGGACCTTTTTCCGGCTTTCTCCCCCGCGCTCTCAGATTTGCCGCATTTCCGGCCCCGGCACGGCCCCTGGCGGTAAAGCTAATCGTTCACAAGGATCGGTTCCGTTCCCCGGCTGTACCCCGCTCCATCCTCCGGCGGCAGACTGCCTTGAAGGGCGCTTGCAGGGTGTGGAGGACCTTCTGCCACGGGGTTCTGGCCCCTCCGGCAGGCTCCACCATCAGGGAGCGGACCCCGGCCAGATTTGCCGCCAGCACGTCCGTCAGCAGTTTGTCTCCCAGCATGGCAGTGTGGGAGGCGTCAGCGCCCGCCCGGGACATGGCGGCACGCAGTCCCCGGGGAGAGGGCTTTCCCGCGTGGCCCTGATAGGGGACTCCTAAGTCCGCGCAGAAGTCCCGTACCCGCCGCCCGGACCGGTTGTTGGACACGATCATAAAGGTGATGCCGTTCCGGTCCAGTTCTCCGATCCACCGCCGCAGAGCGGCGTCCGGATGGCGGACCTTTTTGGGGGCCAGGGTGAAGTCCAAATCGCTCAGCAGCAATGTGATCCCCTGTCGGCGCAGGTCCTCCGGCGTAATATCCTCATAGCGGCTGTACAGGCGTCCGGGGATCAGGGAAAAAGACATAAGCCGCTCCTCTCTCACATAGTCTTGCCTATCCTTAATATAGAATGTATGAATGATCTGTTGGATGGATTTCGCGGAAAGGAGAATGCACCTTGCGCGTCTATCTCACCGTCTCCGCGGAGGACTACCCCGCCGCGTCCCAGGCCGGACGGCACTTCGCCCACATGGCCTATCGGATCGGGGAGAACTCCGCCCTGCTGCGGCAGAACCTGCCCCTGCAAACCCGGGGCGGGCTGCTCTGCGCCACGGACCGGGGGGCACCCGCCGTCCAGAACCCCGCCGCCCTCTGCGCCGCCGTACTGCGGGAGTGCGGCAGAAGGGGGTACACAGGGGCGGTGCTGGATTTTGAGGAGGCCCCCCGGCAGGATCTGAAAACTTTTGCCGCCGCCCTGTCCCGCCGGATGCGGGAGACGGGACGGAAACTCTATCTCCCCCTGCCCTACGCCAAAGAGGCCCCGGAGGCTACGGCACTGGTGTGTACCGCCGTTTCCGGCGGAAACTACCGGGAATACTTGGAAGAGACGGTCCAGCGCTGGGGCGGGCCGGACCGGATTGCCTTAGACGTACAGCGGTTACGGATGGATTTCTGTCTGCCAGCCCCCAGCGGGGAGGGGGTCCCCCTGGACGCCGCCGCCTTTGCCGAATGGTCCCAGGGCAAGGCGGTGTACTTCTCCCCGGACCTGTGCGCCCGTTATTTCACCTGTACCCGGCAGGGCCAGGCCCATTTCGTCCTCTTTGACGACGCCGATACCCTGGCCCGGAAGCTCAAAACCGGGACGGAACTGGGCATCGAAACCGCCTTCTTCCAGTGGCCGGAAGTGCGGGACCTGGCCGGATCCCTGCCCCTGGGGTAAATCAAGGGTGGGACCGTTCTGCTCTGACAGGGCAAAAGCCTTCCCCCCTGTGGGGGAAGGCGGCGGGAGGCGCCGGATGAGGGGGATCTCTCCCTCCTTTACAGCCCCCGCCAGGATTCCGGGCGCAGACGGCTCAGATCCCCCTCCGCCCGGGCGATCTCCCGGAGCATGGCGTCCCGGTCCTGATTCAGGGTCCCCCGCAGCATGAGATAGTTGCTGGCGTGGTTCATGCGGAACACGCTGCCGGGACTGTCCAGCCCCTCCACCAAAAGCCGCGTCTCCCGGAGAACCTGGGACTGGTCCAGGAGGCGGAAGGTCCCCTGCCGGACCCAGTCATACAGCGGCGTCCCCGGCTCCACCATCAGCGTCAGCATCCCGATGTACTCCGGATTCATGGCGTTCAGGGCTTTGGCCGTGTCCCGGGCGTGTTCTTCCAGCAGTTCCGGGCCGCCTAAGCCCGTAATGGCCGTGACGGACAGTTTTATCCCGCTTTTCCGGGCTTTCCGGCCCATCTCCACAATCTCCTCCGCCGGGTGTCCCTTGCGCATCCGCTCCAATACGGCGTCGCTGCCGGACTCCAGGCCCATGTACACCATGGACAGGCCCTTTTCCCGGAGGGTCCGCAGTTCCTCCGGGGTCCGGATCCGGAGGCTGGCGGGAGAGGCGTAACAGGTGACTTGGCGGCATTCGGGAAACAGTTCCCGCACCGTGTCCAGAATCCGGCACAGTTCCTCCGCCCGCCGGACCAGGGCGTCGCCGTCCGCGAGAAACACCTTTTCCACCCGGGGATAGGCCTCCCGGGCCATTTGGAAGTCCTCCAACACCTCGTCCAAGGGCCGCAGGGCGAAGCGTTTGTCCTTGTACATACTGCAAAAGGCGCAGGTGTTGTGGCTGCACCCGTAGGTCACCTGTACAATGAGGCTGTACGCCTCCGAAGGGGGGCGGTAGACGCTGCCGTAGTATCTCATACGCCCAGCTTCTCCAACGCCGACAGCCGCAGGCACAGACAGAAGATCTCCGCCGCCTGGGACAGTTCCTCCAAAGAGGGATAGGTGGGCGCCACCCGGATGTTGCTGTTGTGGGGGTCCAGGCCGTAGGGGAAGGTGGCCCCCGCCGGGGTCATGGTGACGCCGGCATCCTGGCACAGCTTCAAGGTCCGCCGGGCGGTGCCGGGCATGGCGTTGACGGAGATGAAGTATCCGCCCTTGGGCTTCTGCCACTGGGCAATCCCCAGGGGGGCGATCTCCCGGTCCAGCATTTCCAGCACGCAGTGGAACTTGGGAGCCAGGATGGCGGCGTGCTTCTGCATCAGTTCCAGGGTGTGGGCCTTGTCTTTCAGGTACAGCACATGGCGCTGCTGGTTCACCTTGTCAAAGCTGATGGCCTGGATGGACAGCAGCCGTTTCAAATAGGCCATATTGGCCTCCGAACAGGCGAAACAGGACACCCCTGCCCCGGGCAGGGTGATTTTGGACGTAGAGGCGAACTCAATCACCATATCCGGGTTGCCGTACTCCGCGCACAGGGACAGCATATCCGGAAACGGCACGTAGTCCCCCTCAAACTCATGGATACAGTAGGCGTTATCCCACATGATGGTAAAATCCGGAGCGGCGGGGCTCAAAAACGCCAGACGCCGGATGGTCTCCTCGGAGTAAATGATCCCGTCAGGGTTGGAGTACTTGGGGACGCACCAGATCCCCTTGACGCTGGGGTCCCGCACGGCCTCCTCCACCGCGTCCATATCCGGACCGTCGGGGGTCATGGGGATTTGAATCATCTCAAAGCCGTAGTCCGCCGTAATGCGGAAATGGCGGTCATATCCCGGCACGGGGCAGAGCCAGCGCAGCATCCCCTCCTGATGCCAGGGCCGGGGGCTGTGGAGCAGGCCGTGGCTGTACGCCTTGGTGATCGTGTCGTACATGAGCTGCAAACTGGCGTTGCCGCCTACAAACACCTGTTCCGGCTTGCAGTCCAGCAGGTCCGCGAAGAGCCGCCGGGCGGCGGGCAGGCCCGCCAGTTCCCCGTAGTTGCGCACGTCCTCGCCGTCTGACAGGTACTCCTCCGGCGTCAGCATCCTCTGGAAAATGCCGCTGACCAGGTCCAGCTGTTCCTTTCCCGGTTTGCCCCGGGACATATCCAGGTCCAGACCCTTGGCCCGCACGGCCTCGTATTCCGCCCGCGTTCTGGCATACTCCGCCTTGCGCTCCTCCGCACTCAGCAGGGAATACTCTTTCATGGCCCATCATCCTTTCCTCATCTTAGTCACCCGGACAGTATACACCGTTTCTCCCCGCCCTTCAAGAAATTTTTTGCGGGGAAGGGGGCATATGCGTGATATTTGGGACCAAAAAAGGGCTTGCAAACCATGGAAATTCTGTGTATAATGTAAAAGGAGAATTATACAATCACCGTCCGCGCCGGAGGGCAGGGTATGGAATTTCAATGGGACGAACGCAAAAACCAGACGAATATCGAAAAGCACCAGATCTCTTTTCAAGAGGCGGCAACCGTCTTTTACGATCCCTGTGCCCGCGTGATTTTTGACCCGGACCATTCCCAAGAGGAAGAGCGTTTCATTATCCTTGGCTTTAGCAGCGCCGCACGGATTCTGGTGGTGTGCCATTGCTATCGCGGCCCGGAGGACAGTGTGCGGATTATTTCCGCCAGAAAAGCCGACCGGTTCGAGCGTGAACAGTATCGTTCTTTTTTATGAGGTGACAGGCTATGAGAGAACAGTATGATTTTTCTAATTCCGTCCAGAACCCATATTGGCAGAAACCCCGCAAGACGGTCACGATTCTCATGGATGAAGCCACGATCTCCTATTTTAAGGACCAGGAACAGGCAACCGGAATCCCCTATCAGCACCTGATGAACCTGTATCTGTCCGACTGCGCGAACAATCAGAGGTTTCCATCTATAACCGGCGGTCAGCGTTCTGGATAAGGCGATAGGATCGGCAAGTGTAAGACTTGCCGATCCATTTTTCTATCCGCGCGGCACCGGGGGAGGGGCGCTGTCATCCCCCGTTCATCTTCTTATGCGCATAGTCAATCCACCATTGCGTGGTTTTTGTCAACGGATGCTCCGGCCCAAGGACGTTTGAGCGCACGGCAAGGGCTTTTTCCAGCCATTGCAGGGCTTCGGCGTAATCGCCCTGCGCACAATACACCGTCCCGATATTGTGATAAGTTGCCGCCGTGTTGGGATGCTCCGATCCCAGAACCTTTTCCCACACCTTCAACGCCTTTTCAAGCCACTCCAACGCCTGGACGTGGTTGCCCTGCTCTCTGTATACCGTCCCGATGTTGTTGTAACTGATTGCCGTATCGGGATGCTCCGGCCCCAGCACCTTTTCTCTTACCTTCAACGCCTTTTCAAACCACTCCGACGCCTGGGCATAATCACCCTGCCGTCTGTATGTCTCACCGATATTGTTATAACTACTCGCCGTATCGGGATGCTCCGGCCCCAGGACCTTTTCCATCACCTTCAACGCCTTTTGGAACCACTCCAATGCCTGGGCGTGGTTGCCCTGCTCTCTGTATACCGCCCCGATGTTGTTGTAACTGGTTGCCGTATCGGGATGCTCCGGCCCCAGCACCTTTTCTCTTACCTTCAACGCCTTTTGGAACCACTTCAATGCCTGGGCGTGGTTGCCCTGCTCTCTGTATACCGCCCCGATGTTGTTGTAACTGGTTGCCGTTTCCCGGTGTTCGATTCCCAGGACTTGTTCCTCGATTTTTACGCCTCTCTCCATATAGGCAAGCGCGTTTTCATATTTCGCCTGTTCAAGCAGAAGATAGCCCATTTGCCCCAGCATATTCCCGTAATTCTCTGTCCGCAGCGCATGAGAACCCAGGGCGTCATCCAAGGCAATGGCGTGTTCTAAAACGGGCAGTTTCGTGGTAAAGACCTCCGTCATACCCGGAATCATATCCCGGCGCAGTTGCTCTGCCAAAGCGTCGATCACGTCCTCTCCCGGCATGGCCTCACGCCGCACCACGGCGGCAATCACCGGATGGATGGACACCGCGCCGCCCGGTTCCTCGTTCAGCCAGCCGCTTTTTACCGCCCGGTTCACCCCGTCCAGGCTGGGCAGGTCCAGCCACTTTTTCAAGGTCCTGCGGGCAATGGGCACGTTGGGGGCCAGGAGACAGCACCCCTGCAAGGCCCCCAGAACCTCCCCGTCCTTCACGGCGGACAGGTCGAAAATCCGGCCCATATGGGCATGTTCCAGAATATCGGCTATCGAGCGAAGTCACGCGCTAAAGAAAAAATTTAAAATAGTGGCAACAGTATACAAAATTGTCGTAAGTTTTGCTAA
>CAJOHW010000056.1 GCA_905234565.1 uncultured Oscillibacter sp.
TCAGACGATGTTCTTGCCTCTATTTGTCTTAATCGAATGGATACTTTGGGCGATTGGAATTACTCTATTAACGGCTTTCGTTTGTAATCTTATTTTTGCTCTGTTCCTTAGAAAAGCATTCTATCGGAGTACCGACAGCAAGGCGATCATGATTAGACTGGTATACAAACTTTTGCCAGCAGTTTGGCGGCGCAGCATTATTTCCAGCCTCCGTTCTAAAGAAGAGCGTCCGTTTTCACCCCGGAGCATTGGAAACAGGACGCTCCGCAGCAGGGAGTTGCTTTTTTCGTAATTTATGGTATACTGTGGCGTATGGAAACGAAAGAAGGGAGCGAACGCCCATGGATTTGAAGGAGACGACCCTGGAACGTAAAGATCTGTTTCATGGCCGGGTGTTTTCCGTCCACGTGGACCAGGTGCGCCTGCCGGACGGTTCTACCTCCGTCCGGGAGGTGATTGAGCACGGCGGCGGGGCAGCGGTGCTGGCCTTGGACGGCGAGGAAAACGTACTGGTGGTGCGGCAGTACCGCTATGTCATCGGCAGGACCCTGCTGGAAATCCCCGCCGGGAAGCTGGATCCCGGAGAGGACCCGGCGAAAGCCGCCCTTCGGGAGCTGAAAGAAGAGACCGGGGCTGTGCCAGAGGAATTCGGTTCCCTGGGCAAGATTCTGCCCTCTCCGGGGTGCTACGGGGAAAACCTGTACCTGTACTACGCCCGGGGGCTGCGTATGGAGGGGCAGCACCTGGATGCCGGAGAATTCTTAAATGTGGAGCGGATTCCATTCACAGAGATGCTGCGCCGGTGCCTGGACGGAGAGATCGAGGACGCGAAAACGGTGATTGCCGTACTCAAGGCCAAGATGCTGCTGAATTTGTAAGGCCCCAACTTTGTAAGAAAAGCGGCCCCGCCCCGGGCGGGGACCACAGGGAGGGACATATGGAGAAGAGAAACACGGTTTTAATCGTAGAGGACGAGAAGAATATTGTGGACATTCTGCGCTTCAACCTGCAGCGCTCCGGTTACGACACTCTGGAGGCCTATGACGGAACCGACGGTCTGGAAAAGGCTCGGGCCAACAAGCCGGATCTCATCCTGTTGGACGTAATGCTGCCGGGCATGAATGGCTTTGACGTGTGCAAAACCCTCCGGGACGAGGGAGACCACGTGCCCATTCTGCTGCTGACCGCTCGGGAGGAAGAGGGGGATAAGGTCCAGGGCCTGGAACTGGGGGCGGACGACTACATCACCAAGCCCTTCTCCATGCGGGAACTGATTGCCCGGGTGGGGGCCAACATCCGCCGCACTGCCATGCAGGCACCCGCCGGAAACACGGACACCCTCTCCCGGGACCTGTCCATTGACCCCAAGATCCGCCAGGTGTACCGGGCCGGAAAGCCTATTGACCTGACAACCCGGGAATACGAACTGCTGGCTTTCCTCTCCGCCCATCCCAACGAAGTATTCTCCCGGGTGGATCTCATGGAACGGGTGTGGAATTACGGCTACGTAGGAGACGATATGCGCACGGTGGACGTAACCGTGCGGCGTCTGCGGGAAAAGGTAGAGGAAAATCCCGCCAGTCCCGTCTTTATCCTCACCCGCCGGGGCGTGGGATACTATTTCAATAAGTAAAACCCGGATACCCTCCGGGCGGGATATGCCCTTTCTGAGGGATATTCAGACGGATACAGGAGGCGGTGCCGTGTTCCGAAGTCTCCATATGAAGCTGACGCTGATCATGCTGCTGCTGATTTTGTCCCTGATGGCGGCGGTGAGCATCTTTCTCACCGCCAGCGTCAACAGCTTCTATGTCAACGCCTTTTACCGCCAGCTGGACAGCGTGTTCGGCGTGGACCAGAGAGAATTTGTGGCGGATCTGCGCTCTGCCGCCGGGGAGGCCGATGGAGCGGAACGCCTGCGGGAGCGTCTGGAAGCCAATGCGGGGCTTTTGGGCATCGACTATCACACCCGGAACTTCTTTGTCTTGGACGGCATCACCGGGGCCTATCTCACCGGTTCCGACGGGGCGGAGGCCCTGCCGGCGGACCCCAGCCCCAATCTGCTCTCCGCCCGGCTGGCGGTGGAGCGGGGGGACGGCTCCGCCGTAGGAGACGAGAGCGTCCCCGGGGCGGGATATATGGACGCCGCCATTCCCATCCTGGCGGGGGACCGGGCCTATATCCTCTATATCTTGGACAACTGCGAAACCCTCTCCGGCTTGAACCGGCAGCTGTTCCCCATTATCCTCCAGGCCCTGGTGCTGGGACTGGTCATCGCGGCGGGACTGAGCTTTCTGCTGGCGAAAACCATGGCGGGCCCCATCGAAAAGCTGACGGCTGGAGCGGAGGAAATGGCGGCGGGACGCTTCGACAAGCCCCTGCCGGTGGAGTCCGCCGACGAGATCGGCACCCTGACGGGGACCTTTAACGAGATGGCCGGAGTGCTTCAGTCCACCCTTGCGGCGGTGGAGAACGAGCGCAACAAGCTGGATACCCTGTTCCTCCACATGACCGACGGCGTGGTGGCCTTCGATATGTCCGGCACCGTGATCCACTGCAACCCTGCCGCCACAGAAATGCTCCGCCGGGACGTGGAACCGGGGTGGAGTTACGCGGGATTGTTTCAGGACATCGCCCCCTTTGAAAAGATCCTCTCCTTACAGCGGCCCAACTATGCCGAGGGGGAACTGGTGGCCGGGGACCGGACCTTGGAGATCCTCCTTGCCCCCTTCTCCGATCAGGCTTTGGGAGGCGTGTTGGCGGTCCTCCACGACGTGACGGAACACCACCGCAACGAGGAGCGGCGCAAGGAGTTTGTGGCCAACGTGTCCCACGAACTGCGCACCCCTTTGACCAACGTCCGCAGTTACGCAGAGACCCTTCGAGACGGGGAGGGGGATATCCCCACGGACACCGCCAACGGCTTCTTGGACATCATCATCAGCGAGACGGATCGCATGACCCACATCGTCCAGGATCTTTTGATCCTCTCCCGTCTGGACGCGGGGAATACGGATATGGCCTTTACCCGCTTCTCCTTCCGGGAGTCCATTGAGAGCGTGGTCCGGTCCAACGCCCTGAACGCCCAGTCCCGGGGGCATGAGATGTCCTTTGTGTGCGGGGAGGAACTGCCCTGGATCGAGGGGGACCGCAGCCGCCTGGAACAGGTTATGATGAACATCATCGGCAACGCCATCAAATACACCCCCGATGGCGGACACATCCGCGTCAGCGCCGGAGTGCAGGAGGCCCAGGTGTGGATGGATGTGTGGGACGATGGCATTGGCATTCCGGAGGCGTCCCGCAGCCGGATCTTTGAGCGGTTCTACCGGGTGGACAAGGCCCGGTCCCGGGAATCCGGCGGCACAGGGCTGGGCCTCTCCATCGCCTGGGAGATCGTCCAGCGCCACCACGGCTCCCTGTCCCTGCCCCCCCATGAGGGCCCCGGCACTACTGTCCGGCTGGTCCTGCCCATTCGGCAGAGGGACGAGAGGAGGCGGAACCCGTGAGAGAGAGCCAAACGCATCATATAGACAAGGCCCAAAATCTGGCCATTGCGGTTCTGGCGGTGTGCGCCGTGTTCCTCTTTACCCGAACGGAACTCTTTCAGCTGGCCTGGTCCGCCCTGGGGGTGGACTTCCCGCTCTTTCCGGAGGCCCGGACAGTTCAGACCGCCGCCGGTCCCACCGCCCTGGCCCTTCCTGTGCGCTTGGCGGTGTCCGACGGCAGCGGCCGCCGCTATGGCAATACGGTCCTGACCACCGGATCCGAGGCCTTTGTGCCGGTGCGTCCTCTCTTCTCCCAGGCCCTGGACGGGGATGCACCGTTGCAAACCGGAACCCGGGCGGATTTTTTACGGGCCTTAGACGACGTGTCCGTGTTCTGTGACTTCCTCCATCCCCTGCCCCTCGCTTTGACGGCGGGGGTGCTGGACGCCCCGGAAGCCCGGGAGGAGGGAGAGATCCGCTGCGCAGTACTGGCCAGGGACCTATCCCGGACGGTGCTGTTCCTGTGGGACGGGGACGGCGGCTACTACCGCCGGGATACGGAGATTGCCTTTGCCGATTTGGAGGAGGCGGTGTCCTCCTATCTCCTGGGCAACGCCTGGTTTTCCCTGGACCGGGCAGTGCCGGAGGAGCAGACTGTGGCCCCCCTGTCCCTGCTGCCCCGGACAACTCCGGCCCTCCCGGTTCTGTCCGCCACCGATGGTCTGGCGGATCCGGACCGATTACTGACCGCCCTGCGCATGAATCCCCGGACCAACTTCCGCTACTCCGAGTCCAACGGCACGGAGGTCATTATGGAGGGGGCCAGGAGCGTGCGGATCCGGGCCAACGGAAGCGTGTACTACCGGAGCGGCGGCCGGACGGATCTGCGGATCGACTGCGCCGGAGAGGTGCCCACGTCCTGGGAGGCCGTCCGGGGCTGTACCGCCCTGCTGGACGAGGTACTGCCCTGGGGGGGCGTCCGGGCCTATCCCACCGGCGTACAGCGGGAGGGAGAGCGGACTGTGGTGTATTTTGGCTATCAGTGGCGGGGGCTTCCCATCCGCTTTTCTGACGGCGGCAGCGCCGCTGTGGCGGTGTTGGAGGGGAAGGCGGTGTCCTCTTTGGAGATCCGGGCCCGGCGCTACGCCGCCACCGGGGAAACCTGCCTGCTGCTGCCTCTTACCCAGGTACTGGGCATCGCCTCTCAGAGGCCCGGGGCGGAGTTGTCCTTAGCGTATGTGGACGGCGGCGGCACCGTGACCCAGGCCCAGTGGCTGCTGGACTAACATTGATATGATCGGAGAAGGGAGGGAGGTCCATGGATCGGCGGGGATTGAAAACCGTTATGATCCTGATTCTGCTCTTGACCAACGCCTTTTTGCTGGCCCATCTCGCCCTTCGGTACGCCCGGGAGGAGGCCGCACGGCGGCAGGGAGAGAAAAACCTGCTGGCCCTGCTGGCGTCCGGCGGCGTCACCGTGTCCGCCCTGCCCCGGGAAGCACCGCCGGATCCGGTATCCCTGTCCGGCTACGACAAATTATCGGACTCCGCCGCCGCCTTCTTCTTAGGGGGACATCCCGAGGGCACGGAGGCAGACGGGGAACTGCGCTATGCCGACGGGGAGACGGAGGTCCGCATCTCCCCTGACGGCGTGTTTTCCGTGTCAGGGCTGGAGAGCCGGGAGGATCCCCAGCGGCTTTGCCGGAGGTTCTGCCGCCTCTTCGGGTTCCGGCTTCCGGAGAGTTTAGAGGCGGAGGACGGGGTGCTCATGGCCTTCGCTGTCTATGAGGGCCTGCCGGTGGAGAATTGCCGGGTGTCCTTTCTCTTTGCCCAGGGGCGGCTGCGGGAGGTCTCCGGCACCCTGCTGCCGGGAGAGGCGGTGCCCTCCGCTTACCCGGGAGAACTCCGGGGCGCGGCGGCGGCCCTGACGGCCTTCCAGTTCTGGGAGGACCGGCCCCAGGAGGCCGCCGTGACGGCGGTGTCCCGGTGTTTTCTCCTGGAAACCGGGGAGGACGGGGACCAAACCCTGGTGCCCGCCTGGCGCATTGAGACGGAAACCGCCGCCGCCTGCGTCAACTGCCTCACGGGGGAAGTCAGCGCGGCGTAAATTTTTGTGGGTTTCTATGAACTTTTTCTGAAATTTCGTGAAAATTGTATAAATTGCCAAAATAACGGGGGTGCAATGGGGAAAAATTGATAGAAGCGGACGTGGAAGATTGGAAAAAGTTTTCCGGAAAGATTTGATTTTTTTGGCGGTATGTGATATGCTGATACTGTGTGTGTTCCGGGAAATGTCGGGACAGTGTGCGTAAAAAACTACGGCGGAGGGAATACTGCTGTACCTGTGCGCGATTTGCTTTATCCTCGCGCTCTTTAACATTTGCCACATTTTAGGTCGCTGGCACGGCAACGAATGGCAAATCTTATCGTTTGCGAGTATAAGCAGGAGGGGAAGCGCAGAGGTACCGGCGTTTTTTGCCGCCGGAACGCCCGGGACGGGGTACGGTTTTGGAAGGCCGCGCCCATAATCCCGGAGGCGGGCCGGATTTTGGATGAAGAGAGGTCAAGAATTTGACAAAATACATTGTTGAGGGCGGGAAGCCCCTGTATGGCGAAGTAGAGATCAGCGGCGCGAAAAACGCCGCCGTCGCCATCATCCCCGCCGCCCTGATGGTCCGGGGCGTGTGCCGCATTGAGAACGTGCCGCAAATCTCCGATGTCACGCTGCTTTTGCGGATCCTGGAACAGCTGGGGGCGTCCATCCGTTTTGTCAACCGCCATACCGTGGAACTGGACTGCACCCACATCCGCTGCGCCAGAACCAATTATGAGCTGTGCCAGAGGATCCGGGCCTCCTACTACCTCATCGGCTCCCTGTTGGGCCGCTTTGGGGAGGCGGAGGTGGCTATGCCCGGTGGCTGCTTCTTTGGCGGCGTCCGGCCCATCGACCAGCACGTGAAGGGTTTCTCCGCCCTGGGGGCCAGAGTGACCATGAACGGCGGCTTTATCCACGCGAAGGCCAAAAACCGCCGCCTGACCGGGGCCAGCATCTATTTTGACGTGGTCAGCGTAGGGGCCACCATGAACGTCATGATGGCCGCCGCCACAGCGGAGGGCACCACGGTCATTGAAAACGCTGCCAAGGAACCCCACATCGTGGACCTTGCCAACTTCCTCAACTCCATGGGGGCCAACATCCGGGGTGCCGGGACGGATACTGTGAAAATCCAGGGGGTCCGCCAGCTCACCGGCGGCACCTACGCCATTATCCCCGATCAGATCGAGGCAGGCACCTATATGGCGGCGGTGGCCGCCGTTGGCGGCGAAGTGCTGGTAAAGAACATCATCCCCAAGCATATGGACTGCATCACCGCCAAACTTCAGGAAATGGGCGTGGAGGTAGAGGAACACGAGGACACGCTCCTGGTCCGCCGTCTCCATCCCCTGCGGAAAACCAATGTAAAAACCCTGCCCTACCCGGGCTTCCCCACGGATATGCAGCCCCAGATCACCACGGCCCTGGCCCTGGCTCAGGGCACCTCTCTGGTGACGGAGGGGGTGTGGAGCAGCCGCTACCGCTATGTGGACGAGCTCAAACGCATGGGGGCCTCCATCCAGGTGGAGGACAAGACCGCCATTGTGGAGGGCGTGGACCATTTGACCGGCGCTCCCGTCCAGGCCTACGACCTGCGGGCCGGAGCGGCCATGGTCATCGCCGCTCTTGCCGCCCAGGGACAGAGCGAAATTACCGGCGTCCAGTACATTGAACGCGGCTATGAGGAGATCATCTCCAAGCTGCGGGCTCTGGGCGCGGACATCTATGCCGTGGAGGACGCGCCGGAGCTGTCCATGCGGGCAGGATAAGGAGGCGGATCTTTGACCTCCGTATACCCCTTGGCCAGCGGGTCCTCTGGGAACGCGTTGCTGTATCTGCGGGAGGATCTGCGTCTGCTGTTGGATGCCGGAATCTCCTGCCGCAGAATCTGTGCCGCTCTGCGGGAATTGAACCTGCTTCCCTCCGATTTGGACGGCATTCTGATTACCCACGTCCACGCGGACCATAT
>CAJOHW010000057.1 GCA_905234565.1 uncultured Oscillibacter sp.
GTAGATGGCAGCGTATAGCAACAGAAAGTTTCAATTATCTGTAAAATCATAGATTGAAGGCCGAAAATTGACCATCAATAATTCATGCGTTTATCCTAGCGCTGGTGAGCCTTTCCGTGTACTATGGATTCCAATTTCGGTTTTGCAATATCAGGCGGGGCAACGAGAAGGGCCATGTGGAGCGGAGCATGGACGTGATTCGGCACGAAGCATTCAGCGTCCCGGAAGCGGATACATTCGCAACGCTGGAAGAGGCCAACCGTCACCTGCTGGAACGCTGTGCGGCGCGAAACAGCGTAAAGGCATCCGATGGGACGATTCCGGCGGAGGTATTCCGTGAGGAGCAGAAACGGCTTCCCCGCCGCCGGACAAATTCTGCCACATACTTTTGGAATCGGGACGCAAATCCCGGGCAGAATAGGAGTTCATATGCACACCTCCTGGCAAGATGGTACACGGTCCGGTCCGAATTGTCAATCATGATTCGCTTCACAGATCCCACATCCCGATCTGCCCTTGCAAAACACATGAACTATGCTATAATAAGGCCATCGATCACACGCAGGAGGTCCGCGCATGAAAACACTGTACTTAGACTGCGGCATGGGAGCCGCCGGGGATATGCTGTCCGCCGCGCTGCTGGAACTGATGCCGGATCCGGACAGCTTCCTCCGGGAACTGAACGGCTTAGGTATCCCCGGTGTCCGCTACGTCCGGGAATCCGACGAGAAATGCGGCATCACCGGCACCCACCTGTCGGTGCGGGTCTACGGAAGGTCCGAGGAGGAACACACCCACTCCGATCATGAGCATGAGCATCAGCACCGTCATGATTATGAGCATCATGATCATCACGATCACACCTATGAACACCATGAGCATACCCATACTCACCAGGCAGAGGCGTCCGGCGGGGCAGGGGACGGATCCTTACAATACTTCCGCCGCCACCACAGGAGCCTCCATCAGGTGGAACGCCTGGTCCGGGATCTGCACCTGCCCGGCAGCGTGGAGGCGGATGTGCTGGCAGTGTACCAGTCCATTGCGGAGGCGGAGAGCGCCGTCCACGGCGTGGAGGTGGAGGAGATCCACTTCCATGAGGTCGGTTCCCGGGACGCCATTGCCGACGTGACGGCTGTGTGCCTGCTGCTGAGCCGCCTGGCCCCGGATGAAATCGTGGCCTCTCCCATCCACGTGGGCAGCGGGCAGGTGGAGTGCGCCCATGGCATCCTTCCGGTCCCCGCCCCCGCCACTGCCCATCTGTTGAAGGGGATTCCCATTTACAGCGGCGGCATTCAAGGGGAACTGTGTACTCCCACCGGGGCCGCGTTGCTGCGGCATTTCGTCACCCGGTTCGGGGAGATGCCCGTCATGCAGGTGAACGCCGTGGGCTATGGCATGGGCCGGAAAGACTTTGAACGGGCCAACTGCGTCCGTGCCCTGTGGGGAGAGCGTCCGGAGGACGTGGAACCCCTGCTGGAACTGTCCTGCAACGTGGACGACATGACCGCCGAGGAGATCGCCTTCGCCATGGACCGCCTCTTTGAGGGCGGGGCACGGGAGGTCTACACCGCCCCGATAAATATGAAGAAGTCCCGTCTGGGGACGTTGCTGCGGGTGCTGTGCCTGGAACGGGACCGGGACGCCATGCTCCGTCTGCTGTTCCGCCACACCTCCACTCTGGGGGTCCGGGAGGCGGTTATGCGGCGGTACACGTTGGCGCGGTCCAAGGACACCTCCCAAACCCCCTACGGCCCTGTACGGTACAAGACCGCAGAGGGCTGGGGCACCGTCCGGCGAAAGATCGAGTATGAAGATCTGGCCCGGATCGCCCGGGAACAGGGCATCTCCATCGCCCAGGCCCGGGCAGTCGTAGAGCGGGTCTTAGGCGGATAAGCAGATTGGAAAAACGAGAGGAGCGCCGCGCATGAACGCCATTGTCACCGTGCTGGGACAGGATCAGGTGGGGATTATTGCCGCCGTGTGTACCCTGCTGGCACAGCAGAACGTAAATATCCTGGACATCTCCCAGACTATCCTGCAAGGGGCCTTTACCATGGTCATGGCAGTGGATCTCTCCGCCGCGAAGCTGTCCTTTACAGACCTGGCCCGGAAACTGGAAGATCTGGGAAAGAGTATGGATCTCTCCATCCGCATCCAGCGGGAGGGCATCTTCGATGCCATGCACCGGATCTGAGGAGGCGCGTATGCTGAATCAGAAGGACATCCTGTCCACCATTGAGATGATCGACCAGCAGCATTTGGACATCCGGACCATCACCATGGGGATCTCCCTGCTGAGCTGCTGTGACGCAAGTCAGGACCGGGCCTGTGAAAAGATCTACGACAAAGTCACCCGGTACGCGGAGAAACTGGTCCAGACCGGGGAGGACATTGAGCGGGAATTCGGCATCCCCATTGTAAACAAACGGATTGCCGTGACGCCCATTTCCTTAGTCTCCGCCGCCAGTGAGGCCCCGGACGACGTGCCCTTTGCCATGGCCCTGGACGGCGCGGCGAAAACCACCGGCGTCAACTTTATCGGCGGCTTCTCCGCCCTGGTCCACAAGGGCATGACGGTGGCGGACGAGAGACTGATCCGCTCCATCCCGGAGGCCCTGGCCCGGACGGAACGGGTGTGCGCCAGCGTGAACATCGGATCCACCCGGGCAGGCATCAATATGGACGCCGTGGCTCTCATGGGGCGGATTGTCAAGGAAACTGCCCTGGCAACCGCCGACCGGGACGGCCTGGGCTGCGCCAAACTGGTGGCGTTCTGCAATGCTGTGGAGGACAATCCCTTTATGGCCGGGGCCTTTCACGGGGGCGGGGAGGCGGAAAAGGTCATCAACGTGGGGGTTTCCGGCCCCGGAGTGGTCTATTCCGCCCTTCAGGCTGTCAAGGGCCAGCCCCTGGACGTGGTGGCGGAGACGGTAAAGAAAACCGCCTTCCGGGTCACCCGCATGGGCCAGCTGGTGGCTCAGGAGGCCAGCCGCCGTCTGGACACCCCCTTTGGCATCGTGGACTTAAGCCTGGCCCCCACCCCGGCGGCAGGGGACAGCGTGGCCCGGATCTTAGAGGAGATGGGCCTGGAAGTCTGCGGCACCCATGGCACCACTGCCGCCCTGGCCCTGCTGAATGACGCGGTGAAAAAGGGTGGCGTCATGGCATCTTCCAGTGTAGGAGGGCTGTCCGGGGCCTTTATCCCCGTCAGCGAGGACGAAGGCATGATCGCCGCCGCCCGGGAAGGAACCCTGTGTATCGACAAGTTAGAGGCCATGACCTGCGTCTGCTCTGTGGGACTGGACATGATCGCCGTTCCCGGAGACACCCCGGCGGAGACCATCGCCGCTATCCTGGCAGATGAGGCGGCGGTGGGCATGGTGAACAACAAGACCACCGCCGTTCGCCTGATCCCCGCCCCCGGCAAAACCGTAGGCGGCACCGTGGAACTGGGGGGGCTTCTGGGCAGCGCCCCGGTCATGGCGGTCCATGGGGCCTCTCCCGCCGCCTTTATCGCCCGGGGGGGACGCATCCCCGCCCCTCTCCACAGCCTGCGGAACTGAGGGCCAGGGCGTTTGAAACCGCTTTTCGGCGTTTTGGCAAAAACGGCGGGGATAATTTGTGCAACCGTACAAAGATCGCTGGTGCAATTCCCCCCGCTTGACTTTTTTCACGAAAAATGCTATCCTCAGTACATGATTTATTCACATTTTTATGGGCGGACTTCCCCCGTCTTATATTCGGTTGGAATGTTACCATTGCCATGGGCTTGACCAACTCTGCCCGCTTTTCCCGTCCGGAAAGCGGGTGGGGCTGGTTTGTTTCTTTCGGTACGGAAATCAATCTGGCAGGATTTCTTTGAAGGAGGCGGTGAGGATGCGGGTCAAAAAGGTCATCAACAACAACATCCTCTGCGTCATCGATGAGAAAAACCATGAACTCATCGTCACCGGCAAGGGCCTGGGCTACCAGCGGCACCCGGGACAGTTCATCGCCCCCGGCCTGGTGGAGAAAACCTACCGCATGGAGGGCCGGGACGAACAGCGAAAACTCCGGGAACTCATCGCCCAGATCCCCCTGGAACACCTGAGCCTGACCCAGGAGCTCATCGACTACATCAAAAGCCAGACCTCCCAGCCCCTGAACGAGTCCCTGCTTATCACCCTGGCGGACCATATCAGTTTCGCCCTGCGGCGGAAAGAGGAGGGCGTGGAGTTCCACAACCCCTTGGAGGGGGACATCATGTGCTACTATCCCGCCGAGTACCGCTTGGGGCAGTACTGCCTGAAGGCGGTCCGGGAGCGGACCGGCGTGGAGCTCAACAGCGCGGAGGCCTCCTTCATCGCCCTGCACATTGTCAACGCGGAATTGAACACCGATATGAGCGAGATGTACGACATCACCCGGCTCATTGAGGGGGCACTGGCCGTGGCGGAGTACTACTATCAGCGGACCTTTGACCGGGAGTCCCTGGATTTCAGCCGCTTCGTGGTGCATCTGCGCTATTTTGCCCAGCGGATCTTCCAGGGCAAGACCATGGCCGACGGCGGGGCCCAGGACGAGGCCTTCCGGGAGATGATCCGCAAAAGTTGTCCCGTCCACTACAAGTGCGCCCAGCACATCGGGGAGTATGTGCGCAACACCTGGCACAAAGAACTCTCGGACGAGGAGCTGATCTACCTCACCATCCACCTCAAACGGATCGACATGAGCCGCCGGAAGGCGGAGGAAGAAGAATCGTAGGGGGCATCGCTGTTGGAGCATAGGCAATCCCTGCTTTCGGGCAGTTTGGAATAGAACATCTTGATCTGAGGGAGGAAACACAATGAAAGATCAAATCTTTGGCGTGCTGCAGAGGGTCGGGCGGTCGTTCATGCTGCCCATCGCCCTGCTGCCGGTGGCGGGCCTGCTGCTGGGCATCGGCAGCTCCTTCACCAACATCACCATGCTGGAAGCCTACCACCTCACCGGCGTCATCTATCCCGGCAGTCCCATTTACACCCTGCTGGATATCATGAACCAGTGCGGCAGCGCGGTCTTTAACAACCTGGCCCTGCTCTTCGCCATGGGCGTGGCCATCGGCATGGCAAAGCGGGAAAAAGACGTGGCCGCCCTGTCCGGCGCCATCGCCTACCTGGTCATGAACACCGCCATCTCCGCCATGATCACCGCCCGGGGCGGCGTGGACGCCATGCCCGCCAACTCCACCACCTCCATGCTGGGCATCACCACGCTGCAGATGGGCGTGTTCGGCGGCATCGTGGTGGGCCTCGGCGTGGCCGCCCTCCACAACAGGTTCTATAAGATCCAGCTGCCCCAGGTCCTGTCCTTCTTCGGCGGCACCCGGTTTGTACCTATTATCTCCACCGCCGTGTTCCTGGTGGTGGGCATCGTCATGTTCTTCGTGTGGCCCATTGTCCAGACCGGCATCGCCGCCCTGGGCGCTCTGGTCCTCGGCTCCGGCTACATCGGCACCTGGATCTATGGCATCATCGAGCGGGCCTTGATCCCCTTCGGCCTGCACCACGTATTCTATCTGCCCTTCTGGCAGACGGAAATGGGCGGCTCCGCCGTCATCAACGGCCAGACTATCTTTGGCGCCCAGAACATCTTCTTCGCGGAACTGGCCAACAGCTCCAACGTTGAGCATTTCTCCGTGTCCGCCACCCGGTTCATGGCCGGAAAGTTCCCCTTCATGATCTTCGGCCTCCCCGGCGCGGCCCTGGCCATGTACCGGACCGCCCGTCCGGAGAAGCGGGGCGTGGCTGGCGGCCTGCTGATCTCCGCCGCCCTGACCGCTATGCTCACCGGCATCACGGAACCCATCGAGTTCACCTTCCTGTTCGTGGCTCCGCTGATGTACGCGGTCCACTGCGTGTACGCGGGCCTGTCCTATATGCTCATGCACATCTTTAACGTGGGCGTGGGCATGACCTTCTCCGGCGGCATCATCGACCTGACCCTGTTCGGCATTATGCAGGGCAACGCCAAGACCAGCTGGATCTGGGTGGTCATCGTCGGCATCGTGTACTTCTTTGTGTACTACTTCACCTTCTACTTCATGATCACCAAGATGGACCTCAAGACCCCCGGCCGGGAAGCCGACGACGAGGAGACGAAACTCTTCACCCGGTCCGATTTCAAGGCCAAGACCGGCATCGGCCCCGACGGCAAGCCCTCCGGCTCCGGCGGCTTCAAGGACCCCACCTCCGCTCTGATCCTCAAGGGCCTGGGCGGCAAGAAGAACCTGTCCGACGTGGACTGCTGCGCCACCCGCCTGCGGGTCACCGTGGTGGACAGCGACAAGGTCTCCGACGCCCTGCTGAAACAGTCCGGCGCTTCCGGCATCATCCACAAGGGCAACGGCGTCCAGGTCATCTACGGGCCCCAGGTGGCGGTGATCAAATCCAACCTGGAGGACTTCATGGATACCCCCGAGGCGGATCTGGTGGATTCCGCCGACATGGGCGGCGGCGCTCCTGCTGCTGAAAAGCCCAAGACCAGCCAGAAGAAGCTGAAGGACTCCACCCTGGCCGCCCATATGAACGGCACCGTGGTGCCCATGGAGAAGGTGGAGGACGAGGCGTTCTCCCAGTGCATCCTGGGCCAGGGCGTGGCCGTGGAACCCAGCGAGGGCTTCCTGTACAGCCCCGTGGACGGCGTGGTGGAGCAGGTCTTTGACACCAAGCACGCCATCGGCCTCCTGGCCGACGACGGCGCGGATGTGCTCCTGCACATTGGCATCGACACCGTAAAGCTGGAAGGCAAGTACTTCACCACCCGGGTGGCCCAGGATCAGAGGGTCAAGAAGGGCGATCTCCTGATCTCCTTCGACATCGACGCCATTAAGAAGGCCGGCTATAAGGTCACTACCCCCATGATCATCGCCAACACCGATGAGTACAGCGCCATTAAGCCTCTGCTCAGCGGCGGCGATGTGTCCGTAGGCACCCCGATTCTGGAAGTCAAGGGCTGATCCCTGTTTTCCTGACTTCACCTTTCCGTTCCGTTGGAGGCCCCTCCGCATAATGCGGAGGGGCTTCCAGACTGTGGGGTTTCTAAAATCACTGGAGGATACAATGTAAGGTAAGCGATAAAAGAAGCATAGTAAGCGATAAAAGAAGCATACCTACTCCCGCGCAGGTAAATGTGTCATAATGAGGTCTGGCATTCTTGGCTTTTCGGCGTACAGGCAATGCTAAAAATGCCAGACTGCCATTATTCTGAATTTCCTGACAGTTTATCACTCAAAACACGAGATTTAAGAAATTATGGCTGATTTTCACTATAATCCCAAAATTTTGCAACTATTTTTCCTGTAAAAGACAGGTGGGCATAATATGAATGAGTGATATTTGTCACTTGAAATTTTCTCACAAAATTTCAAGATTTTCTAACTAATACATCTA
>CAJOHW010000058.1 GCA_905234565.1 uncultured Oscillibacter sp.
AGACAGCGGCCTCTCACGCCGTTAACATCGGTTCGAATCCGGTACGGGTCACCAGACGAGGCGAGGGGAAAACAGAGATTGTTACCGGGGGGAATACCGGTTGCAATAGATAGTTGGTGTTGATTAGGATGAGGGTCCACCCGTTCCCATTCCGAACACGGTAGTTAAGCTCATTCCTGCCGAAAATACTTGGCTGGCGACGGCCCGGAAAAATAGGTAATGCCAACACAAGGCCCTGACCCGTCAGGGTTAGGGCCGAAACATTCCTCCTTAGCTCAATGGTAGAGCACGCGGCTGTTAACCGCGGGGTTGTTGGTTCGAGCCCAACAGGGGGAGCCATTTCTTGCCGCTGCGGTTTCGCGGCGGCAAGAAATTTCAAATATGCCCGTGTACAATGCGAGTGTTCATAGAAAGCGCGGGAGAAAGAGGGGCCTTTAGCTCAGTTGGTTAGAGCAGCCGGCTCATAACCGGCCGGTCCTGGGTTCGAGTCCCCGAAGGCCCACCATATTTTTGTTGATTGTCAGTTCAATTATGTAGGGGTATAGCTCAGTTGGTAGAGCAGCGGTCTCCAAAACCGCGTGCCGAGGGTTCGAGTCCTTCTGCCCCTGCCATGGCACAGCGCCGCTGGAGTGTTATAATTCCAGCGGCATCGTTATATTTATTTTGATCGGCTTTGTTCGGTTTGATCGGCTTTGTTCGGGAGGGGGTGAGGACTTGATCCGAAGATTTCCGCGCAAAAAAGGACCGCTGGTGTCTATGCCCCGGATCGGCCAGCGCATTCTCAAAACCAGCATCGCTGTTTTGATCTGTCTCCTGTTCTACTCCTTCCGTGGCTACCGGGGGGAGGATATGCCCACGGAGGCGGCCATTACCGCCATTATTTGTATGCAGCCCTATGTGCGGGACTCCCGGGAATTCGCCATGAACCGCCTGACCGCCACGCTGATCGGCACCTTCTGGGGGCTCTTGCTGCTTCTTATTTTATTGCTTTTCCCCATTTTGGGGACGAATCTCTGCGTGGTGTACGCCCTCATGGCTGTGGGTGTCCTCATGAGCCTCTATACCACGGTGGTCTTTCACAAGCCAGACGCCTCCAGCCTGGCGGCCATTGTGTTCGTCTGTATCGTCATCGCCTTTCCGGAGATTGAGGATCCCATCGCCGACACGCTGGAGCGGATTTTCGGGGTGCTGATCGGCATGACGGTGGCCATCGGCGTCAATGTGTTCCGCCTGCCCCGGGGCCGGAGACGGAATCTGGTGTTCTTCATCCGTTCCTCCGACCTGGTGCCGGACCGCTTCTCCCAAGTCTCCCCCACGGTACTGTTTCGCTTAAACTGGCTGTACCAGGAGGGGGCGCGAATCTGTCTGATCTCCCGCCACGCCCCGGCCTTTGTCACTTCCCAGCTCAGCGCCGTGACACTGAATCTCCCTATGATCGTCATGGACGGCGCGGCCCTGTATGACGTGAACGAGAACCGCTATCTGTCGGCGGAACGGATCCGGGAGGCGGACTCCCGGCTGCTGATGGAAAAGCTGGACAGCTTCGAGGCCAGTTATTTTCTCTACACCGTCCACCGGAACCGGACCTGTATTTTCCATCAGGGGCCTCTTTCGGAACAGGAACAGCAGGTTTTGAACCAGCTCCGGCGCACCCCCTACCGCACCTATTTGGACGAGGAGATCTACGTTCCCCAGGAGATCGTCTGCGTCAAGATTGTGGGGGAGGAGGCGTACATTGAACAGCTGAAAAACCGCCTGTACACCTTCCTGTTGTGCCGGAAACTCCGGGGTTCTATCCAGCCCCAGACCGGGGTGCCGGGGGTCAACGCCCTGTACATTTATTCGGACCGGGCCACCGTCCACCAGGCGGAAACCCGGCTCATGAAGCTGCTGCAAGAGCGGGAATCGGGCTGGGAGGCGGAGGAAGTGTTTCTTTCCTCCGGCTATCGATCCGAACACGACGCCATGCACCTGCTCTATCAGATCTACAACCGTTTCGCCCCGATCCGGTTGTTCCTGCCGTTCCAAAAATAAAAACCACAGCATCCATTCCCGCCTCTGCCGGAATGGATGCCATAATTTTATATGGTTTACTCCAAGGGCTTCATGGTGGGGAACAGGATCACGTCCCGGATGCTGTCGGCTCCGGTCAGAAGCATGACACAGCGGTCAATGCCGATGCCCATGCCGCCGGTGGGAGGCATTCCGTACTCCATGGCGGTGAGGAAATCCTCATCCAGCATTTCCGCCTCCTCATCCCCCCGGTCCCTCTGTTCCGCCTGCTTCTCGAACCGCTGGCGCTGGTCAATGGGATCGTTCAGCTCCGAATAGGCGTTGCCCATCTCACTGCGGCAGATGAAGAACTCGAACCGCTCCGTCAGTCTCGGGTCCTCCGGGGACCGTTTAGTCAGGGGGGACACCTCCACGGGATACATGGTGATGAAGGTGGGCTGGACCAAGTGCTCCTCCACCTTCTGGTCAAAGACGGCGAACAGGGCGTTGCCCCAGGTCCGTTCGGCGGTCTCCGCCAGTTCCACGCCCAGGGTCTCCGCCGCCTTCACCGCCTCCTCATTGTCGGAGATGGCGGCGAAATCCAAGCCGGTGTACTGTTTCACGGCGTCCATCATGGTGAGCCGGGGCCAGCCCGGGGACAGATCTACGTGCTCTCCCATCCAGTCCACCTCATAGGTCCCTAAGATCTCCTGGGCGGCGCCGGAGATCACGCCCTCCGCAATGTCCATCATGCCGTGGAAGTCCGTATAGGCCTGATACAGCTCCACCGTGGTAAACTCCGGGTTGTGCCGGGGATCCATGCCCTCATTGCGGAAGATCCGGCCAATCTCATACACCCGGTCCAGTCCGCCGATGATGAGCCGTTTCAGGGGCAGTTCCGTGGCGATGCGGAGATACATATCAATGTCCAAGGTGTTGTGGTGGGTGATAAAGGGACGGGCCGCCGCGCCGCCGGCCAGGGTATTCAGCACCGGCGTCTCTACCTCCATGTACCCCCGCTGGTCCAGATAGTTGCGCAGAAAGCGGATGAACTGGGACCGGATTTCAAAATTCCGCCGGACCTCCGGATTCACCATCAGATCCACGTACCTCTGACGGTAGCGCAGTTCCCGATCCTGTAACCCATGGAACTTCTCCGGCAGGGGCAGAAGGGCCTTGGACAGCAGCGTGATCCGTTTCGCCCGGACGCTCATCTCTCCCCGCTGGGTCCGGAACACCGTGCCCTCCACGCCTACGATGTCGCCGATGTCATACTTTTTGAAACGCTTGTAGTCCTCCGGATCCATCTCGTCCTGACGGGCGTAGAGCTGGATCCGGCCGTCCCGGTCCTGAAGGTCGCAAAAGCTCACCTTGCCCATGCCCCGCTTGCTCATGAGCCGCCCCGCCACCCGGACGGCGGTGCCTTCCAAGGCGTCGAAGCGCTCTTTGATCAGGGCGGAGGTGATGTCCCAGTCGAACCGGGTGATCTGGAAGGGATCCCGCCCCTCCTCCTGTAACGCCGCCAGTTTCTCCCGCCGTACCCGGGCCTGTTCTGTAAAGTCCTTTTCGTTTGCCATATCCTGTTCTCTCCGATTCCGCCCCGGAGGTCTGGAAGAGATCCCGGGCAATTTGTCCGATTATACCAGCCGGATTCCCCTTTTGTCAACAAAAACGCGCCCCGGCGGGACGCCGGGACGGGAAAGGCGGTTATTGATACCGGTACTGCTGTCCGGTGTACTGCTGCACGCAGTTCCAGAACAGATCCGGGTTCGTAAATTCCAGCAGGCGGCAGCCCTTCTCCTCGTGGAAGGACACAATGCGGTTCCGGTTGTCGATCCACACCCGCAGCGGCGTCTCCGGCCTGCTCTCCCTGACGGCTTCCATGGATTCGCTCCTTTCATGATCCTGTGTACGTTTGTGGTTCCCACGGCTCTTTAGACGTGTTTACGGCTCCGTTTGTTCCCCTGTCCCGGCGGCAATGGCGGCTTTCAGGTCCTCCCAGGCCTCCGGATGCTCCACGTAGTACTTGGGGCAGATCTTCCCGGACACGTCATAATGCCGGATGACCCCCTCTTGGGGGTCGATGCCGAAGGTACGGCACAGCCAGACGGCCAGTTCCACCACCCGGTCATAGGTGGCCGGGTTGAACGCCCCGCCGCTGTCCGGATGGCACACCTCAATGGACACGGTGTCACTGTTGCGGTCGTTGGAGGCGTAGGCGATCTCCTCCAAGGGGACGCACTGGATCACCTCTCCTTCCAGCCCCACGATGAAGTGGCTGCTGGCATAGGTCTGTTCTTTCCCGTCCGCCAGGGAGGCGAAGTAGGACCGGTTTCCCCGGGCGGAACTGCCGGGGTTCCCCACGTAGTGGATCACCACGCCGTCAATTTTCCGCAGGTAGGTGCCCGGGCGGGAGTAGGCGTTCACGGGCAGGAAGTCCTGGCGCACATACTCCGGAACTTCCACCCCCGCGCCGGGGAGCCAGGAGGGATAGCCCTCCTGAACTTCCCCGGCGCTCTCCTGACGAAAGCACCAGCAGACCGCCGTCACCACGGTCAAAAGCGCCCAGGCGGTGATCAGGAATTGGAAGAAGTCCCGCTTCTTTTTCCGGCGGCGGGCTGCGCGGTTACGCGGCATCTTCCGTGATCTCTGCCGTCTCCGCAGTCTCTGCCGTCTCAGGGAGCTCTGCCCGCACCGTGGGCACAGGAACCGCGGGAATCTCGTCCACGTCGGATTCCGCCCAGCCCTCATTCAGTTCAGACCAGGTCACGAGATCTTTGTCCGTCAGATAGCCCATGTCTTTCAGACACCCGATGGCGTTGTCCATGCCGGGGCGCAGGCGGACATAGATGTTGTCATACAGCCCCCGGTCGCCCAGTTTCCACAGGTCCCGCATTTCCTCCCGAACGGAGAAATGAATGTTCAAATCCAGCGCGTAATAGATGTCCGCCTGGGAGTCAAACCAGACATAGTTCCATTTTCCGGCCTGGGTATCCTTTTGCAGCGCAGAGAGCAGTTCTTCCAGTTCCCGGCTGCTGAGGCTGTAATTGTTGTTCCGGCGCTGGACGTACAGATCCCCGCCGTCAGGAATGAAGTACCGGTCCCCGGCGTGGAGGCGGCGGTTTTTCATCTCGGAACTGTTCACCAGTTCATCCAGCAGATAGTCAAAGGTGCCGGGCTGCTCCATCCGGGAGCGCATCAGGTTCAGCGGATAGCTGCGCTCAATGGAGAGGCCGTTTTTCAGCTTATAGACCAGGGTCACCAGCTCATAGTCCACATAATTCCATACGTTGTCCACAGTCTCCCCGTAATACGCCGCCTCCTGCTCTCTGACCTCCTGCCAGTTGAAATTCTGGATATATCTCCGGTCCGCCAGGACGCTGCGCTGGAAGTCCTCGATCTGGTGGATGATCTCCAGATCCTCCGGTTCGTCCGGGTAGAGATAGTACCCGTTGTCCGCCGCGTGGAAATAGACATAGGTGAGGCTGTCGTCCCGGGGAATCCGGGAGGAGATGCCCAGGGTGTCAAAGTACAGCACACTGCTCAAGACCGCGCAGCACAGGGCCAGGATTCCCAGTCCCGGCAGGCTCTTTTTCGTAAACACCCGCAGAGTTTTGGCAAGGAGCATGGCGGCGGCGTAGTATCCGATGGCCCCGGCCACCACCATGCAGGCGATGAGGGGAATCAGGGCGTACTGGCCCCGGGCGTCGAAGGCCTCCCAGAAGATCAGGTACAGCAGCTGTCCACCGCCGATGGCCAGAAGTCCCGCCACGCCGTACTGGAACACGCTTTTTGCCCAGCCGATGGAGATCACGTCCCCGGCGCTCTCACTGCGCCGCATCCGGTAGCACAGCCACGCGATTCCCAGCAGCGCCACGCCCACCAGGACGTACACGCCGATGAGCCAGCCGTTTTCCAGCGCGATCCCTGTGAGTTTGGAATCCGTAATGATTTCTTTTGCACCCGAACCGGCACCCAGAATCCGTTCCGCCTGCTCATAGGAGCGGACCGCGTGGACGTGGTTCAGGAGGTACACCGTGGGGGAGAAGAACTCCACCACGCCGCTGTAAGTCCGGCCCTGTAAGCCGAAGATCAGGTTGCCGGAAAAGACGCAGAGGAGGGAATCCAGCAGGGGGGCCAGGAACTGAAACAGGAAGTACAGCAGGGGCATGGCGAAGATGTTCCCCGTCACAAAGGCGGTACAGGTGGCGGCGGAGAAGTAGAAGAAGCCCAGTCCCGCCACGGACAGCACCGTGATTGCCAGTCCCTTGGCGTCAAAGCCGCCGCACATGAGGGACAGCAGTACCGACAGCAGTCCCGTCACGGCACAGGGGATGGCTACCATGGCCATACCGGAGAGGAAGTTCGTCACGAACAGCCCCTCCCGCCGGATGGGCAGGGTGTGCATGAGGCTGACGGACCGGCTGTTAAAGAGATAGCCCCACACGGCCATGGCGCAGAGGATGCAGTAGCACAGCATGACCAGGGGAACCCCTACGGCCACCACCTCATAGTACCATCCGGTAAATTCCAGGGGATTTACCGGATTCCGATCATACCGGAGCCAGTTGGTGATCAATGCCAGGGGGATCAGTCCTCCGAAGAAGGAGGCCAGGCCCCACAGGGGCCAGAACCGGGTCAGGTTTTTCACAAACAGGGTCCGGTTCCAGAGGCCCGAGGGATTAAAGAAGGATGTCTTTGACTTCATAGTCCACGCCTCCCAGTTCATAGATAAAGATCTCCTCCAAGGTCAGAGGCACCGCGTCCACCAGCAGGGGCTGGTACTGTTCCAAAAGTTCCGTGGCCTCTTTGGCCCCCATGCGGAGGATCAGGGTGTGGACCCTGCCCACCTGGGAGGTGTGGAGGACGGGGATCTCCGGCGGGACTTCCCCGGCGCCGTCCTGGAACACCACCTGGAGTTTCACCATATTGTCCTGAAGCTGTTCCAAACTCCGCTCCAGCAGGACCCGGCCCCGGTCCATAATGCCCACGTGGTCGCATACGTCCTCCAGTTCCCGCAGGTTGTGGGAACTGACCAGCACCGTGGTTCCCCGCTGGGACACGTCCCCCATGACCAGGGACCACACCTGCCGCCGCATACCCGTCCACCGGCTCGTCCAGAATCAGGAAGTCCGGCATACAGGACAGGGCCAGCCAGAAGGCCACCTGTTTCTGCATCCCCTTGCTCAGCCGCCGGATGACCTTTCTCTCGTCGATCTGAAAGACCTCTTTCAGCTTCTCGTACCGCTCCATGGAGAAGCGGGGATAGAAGCCCCGGTAAAAGCGGCACATATCCCGGATGGTGGAGGGGTTGAAATAGAACCAGTCATCGGGAATGGCGGCGACCCGCTCTTTCAGCGCCGCGTTCTCCCACACGTCCTCCCCGTTCATCTGAATCTCCCCGCTGTCCTGACGGTAGATTCCCGTCAGGTGCCGGATGATGGTGGACTTTCCGGCCCCGTTGGGGCCCACCAGTCCGTATACGCTGCCGGTGGGGACGGACAGCGTGGCCCCGTCCAGGGCCGGAAAGCCGTCGAACCGTTTGACGGCGTTTTGTACCGCAATCATGTCTGCTCCTCTCCCTCTTTCACACTGTTTCGGATCAGGGCCGCCAGATCCGCTTCCTCCGCCCCCAGGAACCGCAGTTCCGCCGCCAGGGCGGAGAACCGTTCTTCCAGTTCCCGGCGGCGCTTCTCCCCGGCGTCCACATTGGGGGCGGCAAAACTGCCCTTGCCGGGGACGGAGTAGATATACCCCTCCCCTTCCAGCTCATTGTAGGCCCGCTGGATGGTGTTGGGGTTGATGGACAGCTGTGTCGCCAAGGTCCGCACGGAGGGCAGCCGCTCCTCCGCCGCCAGGGCCCCGGTGACAATCAGCCGTTTCAGCCCCTCTTTGATCTGTTCGTAGATGGGACGGGAATCCCGGTAATTCAGGCTAATCACGCCGCACCCTCCTGTTCCGTTTCATCATGACCGCCCCCTTAGAAAAAATGCGACCACAAGCGTAATTATCAAAGGGATAAGCCCCGCAAGGGCCAGAAGCCGAACCATACCGCACCCTCCTTTCCTCAGCGGCGGAGGAGAAGCGCCAGGGCGAACCCGGACCAAAACCCCAGAATGCCCATGACCAGGGAAAACATGGAAACCGCTAAAATCATGTCCGCGCATCCTCCTTTTTTTACCGCCGCAGCATCACCGCCAGGGTCCATGCCAGGGAGCCAATCAGGACCGGGGCGCTTAGCGCCAAAAGAAATGTGGACATCCCACAGCCCTCCTGTCCCAGCTGTACGAACTGTATCAGCTGTATTAAGTGTTTTAGTACAGTTAGGATAACATAGGACGGTCCCCTTGTCAAGAGGGGCGGGAAATTTTTTTTAGGGCGGCATTCGGCCCTATCCCTTCTTCTTGCAATTCCTGACGATCTGTTGTATGATATACTCGTGAACAATAAGATTTGCCGTCAGTTGCCGTGCCAGTGACCTAAAACGTGGCAAATGTGAAAGAGCGCGAGTATAACCGTAGAAACACACCAACCTGGCTGGAAAAAGGAGGAAACGCCTGTGCCTGAACTGCCCACCCTGCCGTCGGGGGAAGCCGCGGCGGAAACTGTCCTGCGGGCCGCCGTGGAGGAGTCCCGGCACCGGGCGAAAACGGATCCAAATCAGGGACTGCCGGAGCTGGCGGCGGCCTGTGCCGCCCTGGGGGACCGGCTGCGGGAGATGGGGGACACGGTCCAGGCGGAGAAATTCTACTGCGAGGCCTTAGACATCTATAAGGAACTGTCCGCCCGGAAGCCCGCTGTCTGGGAGCCGTATACCGCCCGGATCAGCGGGAAATTAGGATTGCTGCTGTCCGGTACGGAGCGGGTGAAGGCGGCGGAGTGGTTCCACCGGGTGGCGGTGGACACCTGGCGGAAGCTGGCGGAGCGGGAGGTCCGCTACGCGCCGGACCTGGCGGCGGCCTGTCAGGATTTGGCGGTGTTCCTGTCGGACACGGGCCGGGCGGAGGAGACGGAGCGCTATTTCCGGGTGGCCTTGGACACCCGCCGGAAACTGGCGGAGGGGAATCCGGAGCGCTATGAGCCGGAGGTGGCGGACACCTGTTTCGCCTTGGCCCAGTATCTCTTCCAGGAGCGGCAGGAGCCTGCCAAAGGGTTTTTTGAGGAGGCGTACGAGATCTACCGCCGCTATCCCCGCTTCGCGGAGGACGCGGAGCGGGCCAAACGGGTGCTGGACCGCTTTTTTACGCGCACTCATTAAGATTTGCCGCTTTTTAGGTCACTGGCACGGCAGCCAGAGGCAAATTGAATCGCTTACGAGTATATCAGGAGGAATCCAACGAGGACCAGAAGGAATCATAAAACAATACCGCCCGTTCCGGCGTTTTGGCCGGAACGGGCGGCGCTTTGTTTTCAGCAGGAAAGGGTCAATATCCCCGGGACCGGTCCACCAGCCCTTGGAGGGGCTCTCCCTTGGCGTAGCGCACCAGGTTTTCGCAGAACAGCCGGACGTTTTCGTCACAGGTATAGCCCAAGGTCAGGTTCCCGGAGATGTGGGGGGTGAGGATCAGGTTTTTCGCGTCCCACAGGGGATCCGCAGGCGGCAGGGGTTCCGGGGTACTCACGTCCAGGGCCGCTCCCGCCAGAGCGCCGCTGTCCAGGGCCTGACGGAGGGCGGTTTGATCCAGCACGCTGCCCCGGCCCACGTTCACCAGATACGCCCCCCAGGGCAGCAGCCCAAGCCGCCGCCCGTCCAGAAGGCCGATGGTATCCGGCGTCCCCGGCAGGGCGGAGATCAGGAACTCCGTCCGGCCCAGCACCTCATCCAACCGGGCGATGGGGTACACCTCATCGAAGGCCGGATGGGGCTTTCCGCTGCGGCTGACGCCGGTGATTTTGGCGGCCCCCATGCCCCGGAGCCGCTGGGCGGCGTTCTGGCCGATGTTCCCGGTGCCCAGCAGGGTAAAGTTCCCGTCCCGGATGGAGCGGATCAGGGAGGGGGCGGGCCATTCGTGGCGGCGCAGGGGTTCCGTGTAGTCCGGCAGACGCCGCAGCAGCATCAGCGCCACCATGACGATGTGTTCCGCGATGGTGACGCCGTAGACGTTGGCGCTGGTCAGCAGGCAGTCCGGATTGGGAAAGAGGGCGGGATCGGCGCAGTAGGCGTCCACTCCGGCGGAGGAGCTGGCGTACCACCCCAGGGCGGGGGAGGCGGCGCGGAGCAGGTCCGGAATCTGGGCGTACAGGACCTCACAGTCCCGGATACACGCTTTCGCGGCCTCCCTTTCGGCGCTGGTGAAGAATTGGACGGTGAAGCCGCCCGCGGCGGCGGCCTGGCGGATCCGGTCCTTGTAGGCGTCGTTGAGGAAGTCCTGGACCACACAGACAGTTTTGCTCATAAAAAACCCTCCTAAATCGGTTTTATCAACTGGACGCGCTGGTCTCTTGGAAGCTGGCGCAGAGGTGTTCGGCGGCGCGCATTCCATCGGCGGCGGCGGAGAGGATGCCCCCGGCGCAGCCGGCCCCCTCGCCGCAGGGGTACAGCCCTTCCAGGGGGGACTGGTACGTGTCCGAATCCCGGAGGATCCGCACGGGAGAGGAACTGCGGCTCTCCACCGCCGTCAGCACCGCGTCGGGGCTGTCAAAGCCCCGGAGCTTCCGGCCCAGCAGGGGCAGGGCCTCCCGGAGGGCCGCTGTCAGGAAGGGGGGCAGACAGGCATGGAGATCTGTCCAAGTGACGCCCGGGCGGTAGGTGGGGAGTACCCGACCGGGACCCTCTGAGGGAACGCCGGAGAGAAAGTCCTCCACCCGCTGGACGGGAGCGTGGTATCCCCCGCCGCCCAGGGCATAGGCCGCCTGTTCCAGGCGCCGCTGGAAGCCAATGCCCGCCAGGGGTCCGTCTCCGCCGAAGTCGGCGGGGGTGACGCCCACCAGCAGGCCGCCGTTGATGTTGGTTCCGTCCCGGGCATAGGGGCTCATGCCGTTGGTGGCCACGCCGCCGGGTTCCGACGCGGCGGGCACCACCTCTCCTCCGGGGCACACGCAGAAGGAGAACACTCCCCGTCCCCCGGACACATGGCAGGAGAGCTTATAGGAGGCGGGGGGCAGACCGGGGTGCCCCGCGAAGGCGCGGTACTGGGCGGCGTCGCAGTCGGCTTGCAGGTGCTCAATGCGCACCCCCACGGCGAAGGGTTTCGCTTCCATAGGCACCCCCCGGCCTTGGAGCATAGAAAAGGTATCCCGGGCGGAGTGTCCCGGGGCCAGGATTAGGGCCTTGCAGGGCAGGGCATACGTGCCCTCCGGTCCCCGGACGGTGAGTTCCGACACCCGGCCCTCCGTCTCCCGCAGATCTTCCAGTGTGTGGCCGAAGCGGAGGTCCGTCCCCAGGGCGGTCAGGCGATGGCGAAGGTTTTGCAGCACCGGAAAGAGGAAATCCGTGCCGATGTGGGGTTTGGCGTCGATAAGGATGTCCGGCGGCGCGCCGCAGGCGGCCAAAGTCTCCAAGAGGAAGCGGTGGCGGGGATCCCGGGTGCCGGTCTGGAGTTTCCCGTCGGAGAAGGCCCCGGCCCCGCCCTCGCCGAACTGGATGTTGCTGTCCGGGCAGAGAACCCCGGTGAGACGGAACCGCTCCACGTCTCTGCGCCGCTCCTCCACGGGTTTTCCCCGTTCCAGGAGAATGGGCCGCAGTCCGGCGCTGGCCAGGACCAGGGCGGCAAAGAGTCCGGCGGGTCCCGCCCCCGCCACCACAGGAGGCGGATCCAAGGCGGGAATGGATTCCGGCAGACGATAGGGCGGGGAAGGTTCCGGCCGCAGCAGCCGCTGAGCCCCCATGCGCCGCTGTCCGCCCCGGGGCAGGACCGCGTCCTCCCGGCGCACCCGGACCGCCATGGTGTAGACCCACACAGGCTCCTCCCGGGCGTCTATGGCCCGCCGGAGGATCCGCAGGGAGAGAAGCTCCGATTCCCGACGCCGCAGCAGTTTTGCCGCCCTGCCTTTTAAGGACGCCGGGTCCTGTCCCGGGGCCAAACGCAGGCCCTCTATGATGATCAAACGCAGCCCCCCTTTTTCCATGCCAGCATCATATCACAATTTTGTTTCAAATGGAAGGGTGAAATTGTAAGAATCCACCATTTTTAGACGGATTTTTGCAAACAGGCAGAAAATGCCGGGACAAAACCAGGGGGAAAAGATTGCAATTTCTGACAGCGTTTGTTATAATAACTCTGATCCGGAATAGGCCGCCCGTGCGGAGGGTTGCGGGCCCGGGAGCCGCGGCGGAACGTCTCTATGGGGCTTGCGGCATGGGGCGGCCCTGTTTCGGAGCCTCTGGTGCCGTGAATGCGGAGGAGGGAGGACTCCACATGAGAGGAGGAAGGCAATGAGCAAAAAAATCCCCGCGCTGCTTCTGGCGCTGCTTCTGGCCCTGCCCACGTTCTGCATGGCTGCCGGAACGCAGATTGAGGTCCGACCGCCGGACGGGCCGGTGCGTGAGGGAGAGGAATTCTCCGTTGCCGTGGAATTGACGGGAAAC
>CAJOHW010000059.1 GCA_905234565.1 uncultured Oscillibacter sp.
CATACTGCCTGTGCTTTCTAAACATCAGTATACCACATTCGGAGACATCATGCCTTACTTTTTTCCCTCTTTTTCGTTCGCCTGTTTTGGGACACGCCTATTAGAGTAGGCTGCCTCACCTTCGCTGGTGAGACAGCCTACTTTAATATTTGTGTTTCTCTTAGATCGGAGGCTTAGAATTTTCCACTTCTGCCGGAGAACTCCCCGCCGCTGTGGTGGGTACTGCCGGAGTCGTGCTGGGGGGGCGGATCTTCCCGAACTTTCACCCGGGTGTGGGTGGCGTGAGTAAAGGTATCCGAAGACACCCGCAGCAGAAATCCGCCCTTGGGCACATAGTTCCCCGCCTGGGACGCGTGGCGCACGGAGGTCATACCTGCTTTCAAGCCCATGCAGATCAAAAAGGAGATCAGGCAGGGCAGAAGGACGCACACCAGCAGCATCCCCCAGGAGAGGCCGCCTCTCCGTCCGTTGCCGGAGGAGACGCCGGATTCCGTGTAGCCCGCTCCATCAGAAATGGAGATGTTTGGGGAGTACCCGCCATAGGGGTCATAGGAACTGCCGGAGGAGGCGTTGGGATCGTCCACTGGGGAGCCGTTCCGGGCGGCTTCCAGCAGATACGCGCTCTCTTCCAGATAGTCCCGGAAGCCGCCGTACCAGTCGTTTTTCCGGAAGTCGTCCAGCATGGCGTCCTCCACGGAGTCCCGGCCATAGTCTGTGAAAGCCGTCTCCGCCCAGCCGTGGTAGACCAGGGCGTAGTCCCGGTCCTCAAAGCTCAGAAGGAGCAGTTCCCCGTCCCGGTCCTCTCCCAGGCCCAGATCGTAGGTTGTGTAGAGGTTCACGGCGTACTCATAGGCGTCCCAGCCCTCCGGCAGGGCGTCCACGGTCATGAGATACACGCCGCAGTTATAGCTCTCCGCGATCTCCGCTGCCCGGTCCGCCAGTTCCGTATTTTCCGCCGCCGACAGCACCCCCGCGCCATCGGTCACATAGGGGGACGCGGCGTCAAAGGCCGCCCCGGCGGCAGAAAAAGCCGCCAGCAGAGCCGCCAAGAGGGCGGTCAGGATCCGTTTCTTCATAGCGCCCGCCTCCCCTCACAGCAGATTGGCGATCACGGTGATGACCGCCGACAGACCCACCGCAATGGCCCCGAAGGTAATCCAGAACTTCTTCCAGCTCATGGGCAGATCTCCCACCAGCTTTCCGGTCTGGCCGTTCATGGCAAAGAGGAAGTTCTTCCCCTTCCACTGGGTACTCAGCAGCCACACGGGCATCAGGGCATAGCGGACCCGGCCCCGGTGCAGCCGCACGTTTTCGCTGGTGGGGACACAGGTGTCATAGCCCTGGACCGTATCCCGCAGCATGGCCAGGGCGGAGTTCCGGCACCGCTCGTCCGCCCGGGCGGAGCAGTCCTGGACCGACACGTCGTACCGGTCCGCCAGGAACCCCGGCAGGCAGGCGGTGGTAAAGGGCCGCAGATCCTTGTAGTCGTAGGGCTCAATGGAGTCCATCAGGTCGTCCGGCATCCGCTTGGAGGCATCTACGGGCACCTTCTCAAAGGATACGTCCCCGGATCGGCGGATCTGGAAGTGCCGAGTGGTGGTGACCTCATAGTCCCCCTCCTGGTGGACGGACACCTGGGTAGCGTTGTACTCCGCCGCCGCCTGGGCCATGCCGTCAAAGAGCCAGAAGGGGACGTAGACGCCTTTGATCTCCTGGACGTGGTTCTCGTCCTTAAAGGATTTGGGGAGAAAGGCCTTGCCCTGATAGTGGCGTTTCAGGGCCTTTACGGCGGCGTCCTTTTCCAGCTGGAAGGGCAGGACCAGATCTGGCTTCAAGGCTCCGGCGAACTGTCCGGGGACAATGGCGTGGTTGCCGCAGTAGGGACAGCTGGTGGCGGCGGTGGCGGCATCGCACAGCAGTTCCGCCCCACAGGAGGGGCAGTTGTACACCCGCAGGTTCTCCGCCTCCGCTCCCCAGTCGGACCCCATCTGGGATGCGTCCCACTGTCCGCTCTCCTGGGGCCTCTCCGCAAAGGCCTTCGCGGCCTGGGAATCCGCCTCCGCCATCCGGGCCTCAATGTCCTCCACCGTAAAGGTACTGCCGCAGTAGTCGCATTGCAGTTTCCCGCCGGTGAAGTGCAGGGGCCCGGAACAGGCGGGACACTTATAGTTTGTCACCTGGGAGGCCATGAGTTCTCACGCTCCTTTTCGATTCTATTTTCTTTTCCATCCCCGGAAAGGGACAGGCCGTCTCTCACGGCTCCGGGTCCGTATACGGGGCATCAGAGACACCTCGGTGGTTCAGGGCACGGACCAGCCGATCTAAAATCCAACGCCAAAACCGCTGGAAAGGACCGGACCGTCCCCAGCGCCTCACCAGCGCCGGGGACAGGGCGTAGTAAATCCGGACAAAGGCCCGGCCAATCAGACCGCGGCACAGGGTTTCGTCCCGCCAGCGCCGCAGGACCCGGACATGGGGGCAGTCATAGCCCCCATAGATGGCGGTGGCGATATAGCAACCCCGTTTCCGGGAACCTTCCATCGGCTGAAACAGGCACCGGGCATGGGCGGCGTTTTCCTGCTTCCAAGTCTCCGGCGCGTCGATGGAGTGGAGGCTCTCGCAGTCGTCAAAGACGTAGCGGTCGTGAAGTCCGGCGGAGGAGAAATCGCTGTCGATGTCCAGCCGGGGCTCTCCCCGGATGGTGACGGCGGACAGGGCGGAGCAGTGCTGGAAGGCCGTGCGCCCGATCCGCCGGACGCTTTGGGGGATCCGGAGGCTGGTCAAAGAGCGGCAGGACGCAAAAGCGTTGTCTCCGATCTTTACCAGTCCCTCCGGCAGGGACACCCGGCCCAAGCTGCTGCACTGGGCAAAGGCCCCGCAGCCGATGACCTTCACCCCCTGGGGAATCTCCACCTGTTCCAGGGCGGTACAGCCCCGGAAGGCGTCCTCCCCGATGATGGTCACTTCCGACGGGATCTCCACCACGGCGGACATTCCGTTGTACTTCTCCAGACGTCCCGCCCGGATCTGGAAATCCCGTCGATCCTCCCCGTGGACGTGGACCACTTCCGCGGAGATGTGGTTGGTGGTGTAGTACCGGTTGGTCTCCCGGTCGTACAGGTAGGCGGTGCCGCAGTGGGGACATCGGGCGGTTCCCGCCGCCCGGTCCACCTCCAAGGGTCCGCCGCAGTTGGTACACTTTGCCTTCTGAAAGGGCATAGGGCAGTTCGGCCTCCCTGGTTACTTTACTGAAAAATGGGTTAAATGGGGGAACCGCACTCCGGGCAGAACTTCGGGGGCCGGGCGGGGTTTTCAAAGGCGTATCCGCACTTGGGGCAGGCGGTCAGGGGCCGCTTGCCGCCGCACTCGGCGCAGAACTTCCCCTGGTTCACCGTCCCGCAGGCGGGACAGGTCCAGCTGCCGGAAGCCGCTCCGCCGGTCATGGGCTGGGACGCCGGAGCCTGCTGATAGCCCTGGGGAGGCATCTGCCCGCCCATTTGCGCGCCCATCTGGGCTCCCATCTGATAGAGGGCCTGGGCGTTGAGGCCCCCGGCCTGTCCGGCCATGTTCATGCCAAAAAATGCCGTGCCCGCCCCGGCGGGATTGGCCGCCGCCGTCTTCATGGCGTCCGCCTGGGCCCCGGTCAAATGGGCCGCCGCCCGGGTGGGGTCCATGAACGCGGCGTTGCGCTGCATCTCCTTCAGCATGGCCTCGTCTTCCTCGCTGGCCTTCACGGAGGACACGCCCACGGAGACGATCTCAATGCCCCGGCGGTCCCGCCACTGGGGAGCTAAGGCATCGTTGAGAGCCTGGGCAAATTCAAAGGTCCGTCCCGGCAGGGCGGAGTACCGGATCCCAAGTTCCGACACCCGGGCAAAGGCGGGCTGCAGGGCGGTGAGCAGTTCACTGCGGAGCTGTCCGTCCAACTGGTCCCGGGTATAGGTCTCCGCCACATTGCCGCAGACGTTGGTATAGAACAGCATGGGATTGGAGATCCGGTAGCTGTACTCCCCGAAGCACCGGACGGAGATGTCAATGTCGATGCCCGCCCGCTGATCCACAACCCGGAAGGGCACCGGATTGGGGGTGCCGTACTTGTTGCCCGGGAGTTCTTTGGTGTTGAAGTAGTAGACCCGCTGGTCCTTGGGAGCCTGTCCCCCGAAGCCGATGCGCTCTCCCATGGTGGCGAACATCTCTTTCAGTCCCGCCCCCAGACTGCCGGAAAAGACGCTGGACTCCGTGGAGGCGTCGTAGACGAAGTGGCCCGTCTCCGCGCAGACCTCCACCACTTTCCCCTGCTCCACGATGATCATGCACTGACCGTCGGCCACGGCAATGACGGAGCCGGAGGAGATGATGTTGTCATCTCCCTTGTTGGTGGACCGCTTTCCGGTGCGCTTATGGCCCCGGGAGGCCAGAACATTGACCGGAAGGGCATCACAATAGAAGAACTCCTTGTACTGGTCCGCCAGGGTCCCCGTGGCGGCGTTGATTGCGGCGCGAATCAGTCCCATAATATGTGTCTCCTTTCCGTGAATCCAAACAGCCCCATAGGGGGCAGTAAAAGTGAAGTGAATTGCCGTATGAGGGAGTTTTCCCACACCGTCCCCTCACATGGGCACGGCGTTGGCTTCTTTCTTGACGATCTCCGCTTCCAGGATGCCTCCGATCTCCCGGACGTGTTCCAGTACCGCCTCCCGGTTTACGCTGCGCCGGGGGTGCAGGGACAATACCGCGTAATACACCGCGTCGCCTGCGTCCCCGCTGCCGGTGACGTGGAGGTCCGTAATGGCAAGCTTCTGGTCCTTACAGTAGCGCATAACAACGTCCAGGGCCAGCTTGCTGTGGAACCGCACCACCATCTGAAAATCGGAGGTGCCCGCCACCCGCTTGCCCATGCGGTAGAACACGGTTTCCGTCAGGAGGATCAGGGCCGCCGCTGCCAATCCCCCCTCATAGAAGCCCATGCCCAGGGCAAGGCCCGTGATACCCGTGGCCCACAGTCCCGCGGCGGTGTTCAGCCCCCGGATGGCGTGGTCTTTGGTGACGATAATGGTGCCCGCGCCGATGAAGCCCAGGCCGGACACCACCTGGGCCCCCAAACGGGCCACATCCGTGGAGATATGGGCGTTCAGGTACAGGTACAGTCCCGTCATGGCGGCGATACTGCCGCCCATGCAGATGAGGATATGGGTCCGGAACCCGGCGGCCCGGTTCTTATAGGACCGCTCAATGCCGATGGCGGAGCCGCACAGCACCGCCAGGGCGAACCGGAACAGCACGGATCCAAAGGTAATGGCCCGCAGGCCGTCAAACAGTGGCAGCATACCGGTTCCTTCCTTTACGAGATCAGTTCCTGCACGGCGTACACGCAGGGCAGTTCCGCCAGGGACGAGAGCATGGCGGAGTGGGAGGCGGCTTTCCGCCCCAGTTTCAAGGACAGAATGGCGGAGGGCCGCAGATCCCCCTCGTGCTTGGTCTGTTCAAAGGTGATGTCAAAGATCTGGGCGTTCTGGGCCAGCACCGTCTCCCGGATGTCGTTGATGTCCGTAATGGCGTCGAACTCAATCGAAATGGTGATGTTCCGCAGACGCCGCTTGTAGCCGATCTCGATGGGTTTGAGTACCTCAATGGCGGTCACAATCAACGGTACCCCGATGACCACGCATTCATAGAACCCGGCCCCGGCGGCGATACCCATACAGGCGGAGACGAACAGGCCGATGGCGGTGGTCAGGCCGGACACCTGCTGGTGGGCCACGCCGATGATGGTCCCCGCCGCCAGGAAGCCCACGCCGTTGATGACCTGGGCGGAGAACCGGGAGCCGTCAAATTTCAGGCTGGTATACTCCTGGGCATAGGCCCAGGGGCCGTTGAGCATCTCCGTGAGGTACAGGGAGATGAGAATCGTCAGCGCCGCCCCCATGCTTACCAGCATATAGGTCCGCATTCCGGCGCTAAGGCGTTTGCGGGTACGTCCATAGCCCACGGCGCCTCCGGCGAATAAGGCCAGCGCAAGCCGCAGTACCGCCGTCAGGAAGTGGAACTCCCGCAGATAGTCCAGGGCATTTCCCAAGGGAACCCCTCCTTTGTATCCTTGATTCTCTTTGTACGCTGTCTCTCCGCCTCAGCGGATGATGTAGGCGGAAACAATCCGGGCGATATAGGCCGTGTGGGGGTCCCGGTTCGCCATGGGGTGGGTGCCGTCCACGTCCGGGGGGTACATGGAAGCCCGGATGTCCTGGGGCAGGGCGGACAGGTCCTGGCGCTGGGCGTAGAGGACCTGACACTCCAGCGTCAGGGGATACTCCTTTACTCCCGGCGTATGGATCACCTCCGGCGGCTCCAGGGTCAGTCCCGCCGCCTGGACCTTGTCAACGTTCCGCCCGGACTGCCCCCCGCACACCCGCACGATCTCCGGCACGGGGCCGTCCAGGGGGACGCTGATGGTGAATTCCCCGGTCTTGTCGATCTGGGCCTTTGTATAGCGGTTTTCCCGTACATAGACCACCATCGTAGGCGCGCCCCAGGTGACGCCCAGGTTCCCCCAGCCGATGACCATGGAGTTGAACTTGCCGCCGTTGGTATTGAGCAGCAGCCCTTTGGGCAGGGCCTTCAAAATCATGCCGGTGTAGTCTTCCAGGCGGATGGTTTCCTTCATAGCGGTGCCTCCCTCTTCCGTCAGGTTTTCCCTCCTATTATATACGCCGGACCTGCCTCCCGTCAATCAGGATTTCGCCTCTTGGGGGGAGATTCTTG
>CAJOHW010000060.1 GCA_905234565.1 uncultured Oscillibacter sp.
ATGGCCAGGGACAGCAGTTTCGGCTCCGGCCAGGAGAAGTCCACCTGTACCTCCACGCCTACGCTCCGGTCCTCCGGAATGACCGGGAGACGCGGTTCCTCTTTTTCCGGCAGTTCGTCCGCGAAGCGCACAAACAGACGGATGAAGCTGTAAAAATCATAGGCGTTCCGGTTCAGTTTGTCGTCCGCCGCCTGGTTCATGCAAAAGAGGAAGGTCTTTCCGGTTTGGTTGATTTTATCCCGGCTGTAATTCAGCAGCCGCACGTCCTCGTCACGCATGAGGGCGAACTGCAAGTTCATGAGGACGCAGACCTCCGCCTCCGGACGCTCCGCCAGAGCCTGCTGAATCTCCGCGAAACGGTAGTGCTTCTCATGCTCCCGGTAGTCGTAGACCAGCACCTCCGGGCCGCCGTACCGGGAGAGGACCTCCTTTTGCATTTCCGGGGAGGCAATCAGGGAGTAAAAGCCCCCCTGGGCCCGGGTGAAAATCCAGCCCAGACGCTGATAGGCCGATTCGTTCTTTGTCATGGGCCTCAGCCCCCGTTTTCCGTCAGGAACCGCGCCACCAGAGGATGCACATCGTGCCAGCGTCTGCCGTTGTATTCCAGCACCGTCCCGGCCTGTAACATCTCCAGGAGCTTTTTCTTGTCCTCAATATTTTCGTGGTTCCCGTCCATAATATTTCTTAAAAACTCATAATATCCCCGGTCAATCCGCCGGGTCAGATTGCTCTCCAAGACCATCAGAGCGGACTCCGCGTCCTCCAAATTCACCCGGGTATCTCCCCGGTCCTCCGCCTGCATGGCGGCGTCGTCAATGCAGAAGAACAGGTCCCGCAGAGAGCCTCCGGTCCGTTCGATCAGGCGGTCCAGCACGCCGTCCCGGAACAGGGACAGATCCACCCTTGCCCCCACTATCTCCTCAATGGCCCGGTATCCGTCCGGATAAACCTCTCCTTTCTCCGTTTTCAGCTTGATCATGGGAAAGATCTCCTGCCGGAAATACCCGGTCAGGGCACCGAACTGGGGGTCATAGGAGGCCGCAATGGGAAAGGTATAGATCACGGGAAAGGAGACGCCGGAGAGATTGGCGGCGTTCATGCGGAAGGTGCGCAGGGCATCGTCGGGGTTGACTTTGTCCAGGTCCTCGAAGAGGATGATGGGCTGTCTGCCCTCATTGGCCAGGGCAATGGCGGAGGCGATCTGGTCAATGGCCCGGAGCCAGGTGCCCTTACGGGTCCGGATTTTTTCCCGGACGATCTCCCGGTGTTCCGTACTGACTTTCAAATCGGAGCGCAGACGGATTCCGGCAAAGAACTTCCCAATCAGGGCCACGGGACCGGAGGCCTCCACGCCTGTCTCCGCTTCCAGAGAGATGTTGCTTCCGGAGAGATTGACAAATTCCCGCTGGACGTCCTGCCAGAAATCCCGGATCACCGCCAGATACTGGTCCTCGACCTGGATGTTCTTATTTTTCTGGAGGATTTGAATCAGGGCGTCCCCCATGAGATAGAGCAGCTCGTCGCATTGGAGATCGTTCAGGTCCAGATCCGTGGCGCAGTCCACCTGCCGCACAGGGTATCCGGCGGAGCGGAGCCGTTCCGCCATGCAGTTGAGTTCCGTGCTCTTTCCACAGCCCCGGTGGCCCAGGAGAAGCACCGTATTATAGGTCTGGGTGGGCCGCTTGCAGGACTTTTCAATCCGCGAAATCGGGGAGCGTCCCATCGCGCCGGAGGCCCGGGCGGTCCGCACGGGCATGGTGTTCCGGTAATAGATCTTCAAATCCTCTCCCGTCAGCGGGGACGGGTCAAAGGCGTTGGGGATGCCGTCCAGGTCATGGGCGTACTGGACGCGGTGCTCTCCTCGGAAAGCCATGGCGCAATTCCTCCTGTCTATGGGGTTCCATCCATTTTACGCCATTCTATCACAGTTTATCCCCCGCCGCAATAGAAAAAGCGCCGTCCGACCAGGACGGCGCTGTATAGACGGGGGTTGTCCCACGGGTGAGGCGGTTACATTCCCTGTTCTTTCACCGCCGCCACAATCCGGCTGGTGCCGAGACGGGACGCCCCCAGGGCGATAAAATCCGCCCCGTCCCGCAGGGTCCGGATTCCTCCGGCGGCCTTGATTTTCACACCGGGCCCCACGTGCTTTGCGAACAGGGCCACGTCCTCCCGGGTAGCCCCGCCGGTACCGAAGCCCGTGGAGGTTTTGATGAAGTCCGCCCCGGATTCCGTCACAACGCCGCACATCCGGATCTTCTCCTCCTCCGTCAGGAAGCAGGTCTCAATGATGACTTTCAGGAGCTTGCCGTCACAGGCGTCCTTCACCCGCCGGATCTCGTCCAGCACCGCGTCCCATTTCCGGTCCTTCACCCAGCCCAGGTTGATGACCATATCCACCTCCGCCGCGCCGTTTTTCACGGCGTCCGCGGCCATAAACCCCTTGGCGGCGGCGGTATCGTAGCCGTTGGGAAAGCCGATGACCGTACACACGGGAATCCGGCCCTCCGCGTACTCCGCCGCCGGTTTCACGTAACTGGCGGGGATGCACACGCTGGCGCAGTGATAGCGGATTCCGTCGTCACAGATGGCGCGGATCTGGTCCCAAGTGGCGGTCTGGGAGAGCAGGGTGTGGTCGCACTTGCTGAGAATGTTTTGGATATCCATACTATGATTCTCCTAATCTTATCCATTTTGGGGATTGATCGGTTTCCGCCCCGGAAGGGGCGGAAACGGTTGGCTGCCTGATGGCTGATAGAGGAAATGCGCGATTTTACCGCTGTCCCTTGTCGTAGGGGATGCCCTCCGCCTTGGGCGCCCGGCTCTTGCGGGAGGTAAAGGCCAGGACGATGAGGGAGATGATGTAGGGCAGCATATTGTACACCGTGCCCGGGAGATGCAGGGCCATGAAGAAGTCGAACCCGGTATACACGTTGCTCAGGGCCCGGAACAGTCCGAACAGCAGCGCCGCCAGGGCAATCCGTACCGGCTTCCACTGTCCGAAGATCATCACCGCCAGGGCCAGGAATCCAAAGCCCGCCACGCCGTTTTCAAACTGCCACTCGCTGACGCCTGCCGTAATATACACGATGCCGCCCAGTCCTCCTAAAAGACCGCTGATCAGCACCCCGGCGTAGCGCATTTTCATCACGTTAATACCGACGCTGTCCGCCGCCTGGGGATGTTCGCCGCAGGCCATCAGCCGCAGGCCGAAGCGGGTCTTATACAGCACGATGTGGCTGAGGATCAGCGCCGCCAGGGCCAGGGCCATAAACCAGCTGAACTCAAACCCGGCTAAATCCACCAAAAACGCCTTTTTCGCCTCCACGTACTGGATGGTAGAGGACACGTTGTCCACGCTCTCCGCCGTGTTCATGGCCTTGACGAACACCGTGGCGGCGGAGGCCCCCAAAAGGTTCATGGCGGTGCCCACCAGGGTCTGGTCCGCCTTAAAGTTGATGGCCGCCACAGCCAATAAGAGGCTGTACAGCATCCCCAGGGCCACGGAAGCCAGCACCACCGTCACAATGGTGACAATGGCCGGGGAGCCGGAGGGCAGGTATTTCATCATCAGGGCCCCGCCCAAGGCCCCCATGACCATAATCCCTTCCAGGCCGATGTTAATGACGCCGGAGTGTTCGCTGAAACACCCGCCCAGGGCCACCAGCATCAGCACACAGGTGAAGATCAGGGTGTATTGCAAAAGGAGAATCATGCCCGTTTTCCTCCTTTCTTTTCCTCCCGGCGGTCCAGCCCCCGGTTCATGGTCTGCTTGAAGAACATGACGAAGCCGCAGAAATAGATGATCAGGGCGGAGATGAAGTCGGAGATCTGGGAGGAGTACATGGTCTTATCCACGTACGCGCCGCCGTTGGTGATGTGCTGGATGAAGTAGCTGGACAGCACCGAACCGATGGGGCTTAATCCCCCCAGGAAGGCGGCGGCAATGCCGTTGAAGCCCATGGCGGGGACGCTGGACTGGGTCACCTGCCACTGCTCAAAGCCCGACAGGTACAAAAGCGCCGCGCCTAAGCCCGCCAGTGCCCCGGAGATGGCCATGGCCATAATCAGGTTCTTCTTCTCCCGCATACCGCTGTATTTGGCCGCCTCTTTGCTGCACCCCGTGGCTTTCAGCTCATAGCCGGTTTTCGTCTTTTCCAGGAGGATCCAGACAGCCGCCGCCGACAGCACCGCCAGGGGAATGGCAATCGTCACATACTGGTTGTCGTTAAAGAGGGCCCCCAGTCCCAAAGAGGGCAGCAAGGCCCCGGGATTCTCCGCGGCTAATTGGAGGGTATAGGGGCTGGTGGGTTCTTTTACCGTGGACAGGAGCATATTCACGCAGTAGAGGCCGATCCAGTTGAGCATGATGCAGCTGATGACCTCGTTGACGTTGCGGTAGGCTTTCAGGGCACCGCTGGCGGCTCCCGCCAAAGCCCCCGCCGCCACAGCGGCCAGCAGGCACACGATCCAGGGGAGCTTCGGCCCCAGGGCGCAGTACAGGCAGGCCCCGGCCCCCAGCACATACTGTCCCGCCGCGCCGATGTTAAAAAGGCCCACTTTGTAGGCGAACAGCACCGACAAAGAACACATCAGCAGGGGGGCGGTTTTCACCAGGGTGTTGCCCAGGTATTTCATCTGGGCGGAGGGCCGGGAGTAGGTCATGAAGTTCTTCAAAATGGTGATAATGGCCTCCGTGGCCCCCCGGGAGTTGATCACCAGCAGGGCAAGGTACCCCACCAGCAGTCCCAGCACCACGCACAGCAGCGACGCCAGAAGGGACTGGAAGGCGTCGCTTCGCAGCAGGGAAGTCCGTTTCATCGCTTACGCCTCCTTCCGCTTGGCGCCCGCCATGTACAGGCCCATCTCTTCCGTGGTGGCGGTCTTGGGATCCAGTTCCCCCACGATCTCGCCCTCGTACATGACCAGGATCCGGTCCGACAGGGCCATGACCTCGTCCAGTTCCAGGCTCACCAGCAGCACGCCCTTCCCCTGGTCCCGGACCTTCACAATCTGCTTGTGGATGTACTCAATGGCGCCCACGTCTAAGCCCCGGGTGGGCTGTACGGCGATGAGCAGTTCCGGTCCCCGGTCGATCTCCCGGGCGATGATGGCCTTCTGCTGGTTGCCGCCGGACATACTGCGGGCGATGGTGACGGGCCCCTGGCCGCTGCGGACATCGTACTGCTCGATGAGGGTGTTGGCGTAGTCCCGGATGGCCTTGCGCTTCAAAAACCCGGCCCCGGAGACGAACTGAGGCTCAAAGTAGCGCTGTAAGACGATGTTATCCTCTAAGGTATAGTCCAGAACCAGGCCGTGCTTGTGGCGGTCCTCCGGGATGTGGCTCATGCCGCTGGTACTGCGCTCCCGGATGGGGGCGTGGGTCAGGTCCTTGCCAAGTAAGGTCAGGGTGCCGCTTTTGACAGGCTCTAAGCCGCTGATGCCGTAGACCAGCTCTGTCTGGCCGTTGCCGTCGATGCCGGCAATGCACACGATCTCCCCGGCCCGGACCTGGAAGCTGACGCCCTTGACAGCGTTGTTGTTGTGGGACTTGCTGGCCACGGTGAGGTCCTTCACGTCCAGCACCACGTCTCCCGGCTTGGACGGCTCCTTGTGGACCTTGAACTCCACGTCCCGGCCCACCATCATGCGGCTCAGTTCCGCCGGAGTGGTCTTGTCGATGTCCACGGTGCCGATGTACTTGCCCTTGCGCAGCACGCTGCACCGGTTGGCCACGGACATGATCTCGTTGAGCTTGTGGCTGATAAAGAGGATGCTCTTGCCCTCCGCCGCCAGGTTCCGCATGATCTCCATGAGCTCATCGATCTCCTGGGGGGTCAGGACGGCGGTGGGCTCGTCCAGGATCAGGATCTCGTTGTCCCGGTAGAGCATTTTCAGAATCTCCGTGCGCTGCTGCATTCCCACGGTGATGTTCTCCACCAGGGCGTCCGGGTCCACCCGCAGGCCGTATTTCTCCGACAGGTCCAGCACTTTCTTCCGGGCCTCCTCCTTTTGGAGAAAGCCGTTTTTGCACGGTTCCACGCCCAGGATGATATTATCCAGCACGGTGAAGCACTCCACCAGCTTGAAGTGCTGGTGGACCATGCCGATGCCCAGGGCGTTGGCGTCGTTGGGGTCCCGCACCCGGACGGGTTTGCCGTCCTTGCGGATTTCGCCCTCCTCGGGCTGGTAGAGGCCAAAGAGCACGCTCATCAGGGTGGACTTCCCCGCGCCGTTTTCACCCAGCAGGGCGTGGATCTCCCCGCGCTTTAACTGCAAGGTGATATCATCGTTGGCGATGATGCCGGGGAAGCGCTTTGTGATGTGCAGCATCTCGATGGCATAGGGGGTATCAGGATGTTCCAAAGCAGCCGGCCTCCTTTCTATGTCC
>CAJOHW010000061.1 GCA_905234565.1 uncultured Oscillibacter sp.
AATCTCCTGCCGCAGAATCTGTGCCGCTCTGCGGGAATTGAACCTGCTTCCCTCCGATTTGGACGGCATTCTGATTACCCACGTCCACGCGGACCATATCTCCGGCCTCCAAACCCTGCTCAAACGCACCGCCTGTCCCATTTACGCCAGCCCCCGGACAGGCCGGGAACTGCACTACCGCTTTGCGGGGCTGGACGACCGGACCGTCTCCCTGTCTCTGTGCGAACCCTTCCCCATGGGGGACTGCGCCGTCACCGCCTTTCCCACGTCCCACGATTCCCCGGGGTGCTGCGGCTTTCGGATCGACTCTCCCGACGGGGGCTTCGGCCTCCTGACAGACACCGGATACGTGACGGAGGAGGCCGCGGCCATTCTGCCGGGGGTGCGCCTTGCCCTGTTGGAGGCCAACCACGATGTGGAGACCCTCCGGTCCAGCCCCTATCCCTATCCCCTGAAAGCCCGGATCCTGGGCTCTGAGGGGCACTTGTGCAATGAGGACGCGGCGGCTTTCGCCGTAGAACTGGCCAAGTCCGGCAAGGGAGCTGGTACTGGCCCATTTGAGCCGGGAGAACAACACCCCCGCCATGGCCCGGGACGCCGTGGCCAGGGCGCTCTCCGCAGCGGGACTGGATCCGATGCTGTCCGTGGCCCCCCGGGATACCACTGGCGGGCCTTACCGGGTAGAGGGAGGGCCCGCATCATGCAGAAGGTGACAATCCTCTGCACGGGGCGCATGAAGGAGCGGTTCTACATAGACGCGGCGGCGGAGTACGCCAAACGCCTGTCCCGGTTCTGCGATCTCCAGATTGTGGAGCTTCCGGAGGATCGCCTCCCGGACCAGCCGTCTCCCGCCCAGATCGCCGCGTCCCTGGACCGGGAGGCAACGGTCATGCTGGGCCGGATCCCGGCCTCCGCCCGGGTCTGTGCCCTGTGCGTAGAGGGGACGCTGTGTTCCAGTGAGGATCTGGCTCAGTGGATGGGCCGGAACCAAGACCACGCCCTGGCCTTTCTCATTGGCGGGTCCTTTGGCCTTGCCCCTCAGGTAAAGGAACGGGGGGACTGGAAGCTGTCCCTGTCCCCCATGACCTTCCCCCACCATCTGGCCCGGGTCATGCTGTTGGAACAGATCTACCGGGCATACCAGATCCGCTCCGGCGGCGCGTACCATAAATGAACGTATTGTAAATGAGGAGGAGTTTTCGTGAGCATCACCATGAATCTGTACTACACCGGAACCAACGGCAGTGCCCGGAAGTTCGTGGAGGAGATGGAATCCAGCGGCACCGCCGCCGCCATCCGGGCAGAACCGGGCAATGAGCGCTACGCCTATTTCCTCTCTATGGAGGATCCGGAGACCGTGCTGCTCATTGACAGCTGGCGGGATCAGGAGGCCTTAGACGTACATCACGCCTCTCCTATGATGGGGGTCCTGGCCGCGTTGCGGGAAAAATATGACCTCCATATGCGGGCGGAACGGTATGTCCCCGGAGAGGCCCCGGCGTCCGACGACAAGTTCATCAAGAAATAATCCCTCTCTCCTTCCGCAAATCCCATAGGCGGCGTATAAACAGAAAGGATGTGCAGGCTTGAAAGGATATGTGCTGGAAAAAAGAGGCTCCTATGGCTTTATCAGCACAGACCAGGGAGAAGAATTCTTTTTCCACAAGGAGCAGCTGAAAAACTGCACCTTCCGCCAGCTGGAAGAGGGAGACCCGGTGGAATTTGAGATTGAACCGGGGTTGGTACAGGAGGGAAAACATAAAACCGCCTTGGAGATCCGGAAAATGAATCAGGCCACCCCGGAAGCCGTAGCTGTGGGACCGGGACATCATCCGAGCCTCCACCTTCACCTGGACCACTTCATTGAGGATGAGAAGAAAATTGTGATGTTCCTTGAGAAAGTGTTCTACGTGTCAAACGGCGGAGAAGAATTTACCATCAACGACAACCGTTACCGCTACTGCCTCATTAAGCCCACAGATTACTTCAACCGCTCCTTCCACTTAAACCGGGAAATTGTGGTGGTTTTTTCTGATTACGTAAATTTTGAACCCCGCTGCCTGGATGTCATCGACGCCGTCTATAACCGGGTTGACTCGAAACTCCGGCTGGATCGGGGATGCCATATTTTTGTCTGCCATGATGACCACCTGGAGGAGAAACTGGCCAAGATCTTAAAGGGAAGCAACTATAACGAGATTATGATCCCCTTTACCTACCGGGAACTGCTGTCCGATCAGGCCAGCGAAAACATGGTGAAGGATCGGTTTCGAAAGTACCTTTTTGATGCGGATCTGTTCTCTGCTTTTATGCCCATCCGCAAGGATATCTTCTTTTTCGGCAGACGGGATTTCGCCCATGATATTGCCTCGAAGTGCAAACGGAACGAGCATTGCGGTGTGTTTGGCCTACGCCGCAGCGGGAAAACTTCCCTTCTGTACGCGGTGCAGAATATGCTGGAAGATCAGTTCCATCCTACGGTTTTTATTCCCTGCGAAAGCCTGCAAAGTCTGGACTGGAGAACTGCCCTTTGCAAAGTTGTGAGGGATATTTATCAAAGGCTGGACTATGATTCCTCCCATATCAGCGCCGAGGACTACCGTACCGACACTACGCTCTACTTTGAGGAGGATCTCTATGAGTGCCTGAAAGACTACCCGGTGCCGGTCACGGTGATGTTCGATGAAATCGAGCAGATTACGTTTTCCGTCCCCAAGGGGGAGGTCAACGAGTATGGCGAATCAGTGGATGACGCCTGGCTGGACGGAAGAAACTACTATTATTTCTGGAACGCCATTAAGGGCTACTACACAAAACACCCCCGGCACCTGAGCATTCTCGTGGCGGGAACCAATCCCATGATCAACGAAGAATCCACCGTTGGCCTGTTTGGAAAACAGAACCCCATGTTTATGCAGCTGTCCCAGTCCAACCAGGGCGCGTACCTTCAGGCCTTTTCCACGGAGGATACGAAAAACATGGTCAACACCCTGGGCGGATACATGGGACTTTCCTTTGACGACTACTCCGTCAACAAACTGACGATGGACTGCGGCGGCCACCCCTACTTAATGCGCATTCTGTGCGCGCATATCAACAAATATATGCGCACACAGGGAATTGAACGGCCGGCAGTGATATCCAGGGCCATCTATGACAAAGCCTCTCCCCTGTTCGAGCAGAGTAACGAGGCGAGGAGTTTCTTTATCATGATTCTGGATATTCTGATGAAGAGCTACCTGACCGAGTACAACGCTTTGAAACATCTTGCGCTGAACGGTGATTCCGTAGTCTCCCAAATCGTTGACAAAGATTCCCTGCCCCATTTGATCGGGTATGGCCTGGTAGACGCCAACGGCGATCACTATGCCATTAAGTATGACAGCATTCTGAGGTATCTCCAGGGCAGATATCAGTTTGAGAGGCAGGGGCTGACGATTGAGGAACAAAAAGAGGAAATTGACTACCGCATGGACAAGAGCGAAATCCAGCTCCGCACGGTTGTCAAAAATACTCTGCGCTTCGCGTTCGGAAAAAGCGGGGCCCACGCCCGGGTTATCGCATCTATGCGCGCCTCCCGTCAGAAAAACACGGTTGTACAGGCGGCGGAAACATTGGAATATGATCAGCTGTTTGACACCAGCGTCAATCAGATGTATTTCAGCCTTCTCAAGATGATTATTCTAAGGAATTTTTCCGCCTTTGCCAACGTTTTTGAGGGTTGCGGCCAAGACGAGATCCGGGAGAATCTGGACACCTTGAATTTGTCCAGGCGCTGTCCGGCCCATCACTTTGATAAAAACGCCGAGAGATGGTCCTGGGAAGACTTTGAGAAATTCCGGGAGAGTATGTCTTGGCTGGAAACGATCCTGAAAGGTTTTGAGTGAGCACAGCATTCTTTCTCTTGTGTATCCTTGAAAATTTTTATAAATGGAGGAGTTCACGATGGATTTCATGAAGGAGTACGAGAAGTGGCTGGCCAGCCCCGCCCTGACGGCGGAGGAGCACGCGGAATTGGAGGCAATCCGCAACGATCCCAAGGAGATTGAGTCCCGGTTCTACGGGCCTCTGGAATTCGGCACCGCCGGGCTCCGGGGCACCATGTACACCGGCCTCCACCACATGAACGTCCATGTCATCCGCTGGGCCACCCAGGGCTTCGCCGACGTGATCTGCGCGGAGGGCGAGGAGGGCAAACGCCGGGGCGTGGCCATCTGCATGGACTGCCGGAACCACTCCATGGACTTCGCCCGGGCCGCCGCGGAGGTCTGCGCCGCCAACGGCATCCATGTGCGGCTGTTCGAGTCCCTGCGGCCTACGCCGGAACTGAGCTTTGCTGTGCGGGAGTACCACTGCCAGGCGGGCATCAACGTCACCGCCAGCCATAACCCCAAGGAGTACAACGGCTATAAGGTCTACTGGGAGGACGGCGCTCAGCTGCCCCCGGTCCACGCCGACGCTATCTCCGCAAGGCTGGAGCAGATCGACATCTTCAACGATATCAAGACCATGCCCTATGACGAGGCGGTGAAAGCGGGACTCATTGAGATCCTGGGGGCGGAGACCGATGAAAAGTTCCTGAAGAACGTCATGGAGCAGGCCAACGACTTCGAGACGGTGAAGAAGGTGGCGGACACCTTCAAGCTGGTGTACACTCCCTTCCATGGCACCGGCCACAAGCTGATTCCCGAGGCCCTGCGGCGTCTGGGCATCAAGCACCTGTTCTGCGAGCCCCAGCAGATGGTCATCGACGGGGACTTCCCCACGGTGAAATCCCCCAACCCGGAGAATCCGGAGGGTTTTTATCTGGCGGTGGACTTGGCCAAGAAGGAAGGGGCCGACTTCATCCTGGGCTCCGACCCCGACGCCGACCGGGTGGGCATCATGGTCCGCACGGCAGACGGAGAGTTCAAGGTCATCTCCGGCAACCAGACCGGTGTGCTGCTGATTGACTACCTCATTGGTGCCATGAAGCGGGCGGGCACCCTTCCCAAGAACGCCGTGGTCCTCAAGAGCCTGGTGACCACCGAAATGGCCCGGAAGGTGGCGGAGGTCAACGGCCTTAAGTGCTTCGACACCTTCACCGGCTTCAAGTTCCTGGCGGAGAAGAAGGATAAGCTGGAAAAGAGCGGCGAGGGCAAGGTCATCATCTCCTACGAGGAGTCCTACGGCTATATGCTGGGCGACTACGTCCGGGATAAGGATGCCGTCAGCGCCTCCCTGCTGCTGACGGAGATGGCCGCCTGGTACGCAAGCCAGGGCAAGACCCTGGCCGACGCTCTGGACGAGATGTACGTCAAGTACGGCCACTACTCCGAGCATACCTACAACCTGGTGATGCCGGGCCTGGACGGCCTGAAGGATATGGCGGAACTCATGCGGAAACTCCGGGAGGAGCCCCCGGCAGAGTTGGAAGGCGTCAAGGTAGTCACCCGCAAGGACTACAAGGACGGCACCGCCATTGACACCGCCACCGGCAAGCAGGAGAAGATGGAGCTGTCCGGTTCCAACGTTCTGCGCTTCGAGATGGCTGACGGCACCTCCGTCATCGTCCGGCCTTCCGGCACGGAGCCCAAGATCAAGGTCTACGTCCTGGCCCAGGGCAAGGACGCCGATGAGGCCCTTGCCAACAATGAGCGGTACGGCAAGTGGGTTGCCGCGCTCCAGAAATAAGAGCGCGTTATTTCAAATACTCTGAGTCTGTGCATTTTAAGCGCCCCGTCCGGAAACCCGGACGGGGCGCTTGTGTGTGACTGGGCTGTTTCCGATGGTTCAGTTCAGTGACTGGACAGTGAAAAGTTGGCAGTGAGCAAAACGATAAAGAAAGGTAAGCGATAAAAGAAGCATAGTAAGCGGTAAAAGAGAAGTACACTGGACAGACAACGGAAAATATGGAAAAATAGGTCTGGCATTTTTGGCACGAGGGGTGAGCGCCTATGCCGAAAAT
>CAJOHW010000062.1 GCA_905234565.1 uncultured Oscillibacter sp.
ACTTCCTCCGCCGGTTTCTCACACGGCGCAATGGACAGTACGTGCATCACAGGGCCTTTCCCCTTGTAGGCGGCCTCTTTCTCCACCGCCATTTTGGCTGTCACCTCCACCCAGTCCCGGTCCCGGTACTGGTCCAGGTCCGCGCCCTTGGCAATGAGCCCTAAGAACTGCACGTCATTGGCACAGCACACCATGGCGAAGCGTCCCGGCACATGGACGCCGGGGAAGCGCTTGGAGTGGCACATCAGGAGCTTCATGTGGGTGAGTTTTCCGGCGTAGCGGTCCGGGTGGTCCATGACATCCACATACCACACGCCGAAGTCCTCGTCGGGGATGTCAATGACCTCCTGATTCAAGTCAAAGGGGCACTCGTTTCCGGTCAAATAGTTTTCGCTGGACCCGTCCTCGTTTTCCAGCCAAATCTCCGCCCGGCGGTTCACCATGCGCAGGTTCCGCTTGCGCAGGGCAGTCCGCAGTTCCGGCGTACAGCGGTTGAAGATCAGCATATCCGCGTTGGTGATCTTCTCCATCATCAGCTGGCCCATATTCTTCACATACAGGTCAAAGGTGGACGCCTGGACGAAGGACATAATCTGATAGAGTACCCAGTTGGACGGCAGGAGGGTATTGAGCCGCTCCAGGGGCCACATACCGTTGTACTCAATGAGCGCCTGGGTGGGATGGTACTGCTTTTCCAGTTTCGTCAGGATCTCCGCGTCCAGGTCCTCGTCACCGATGACCAGGGACACGTTTTTCATAAACTGGGGATCGTACGCCTCCTCTCCCTCCTCAAAGGAGATCAGCAGGGTACGCCCCTGGCGGGCGAAGCCGTCCTCCAGGACGCCGTTAATAAAGGTGGTTTTCCCGGCGTCCAGGAATCCGGCAATCAGATAGACGGGAATGTCTGCCATATCCGCTTCCTCATTTCGCGTTACGTCTTTACAGCCCAAAGAGGGCGGAGAGCTTGTCCTCTTTCAGTTCCGCGCCGATGACGCACAGCCGTCCCGTATAGTCGGGGTGGCCCGGACGGATCTCATGTTCCTCCGGCACATAGTCGAATTCCAGCCAGCTGCCGCCTCCGGCACTGACAATGCCCTTGGACCGGAGGATCTTTCCATACTCCCCGCTGTCCAGGGCGGTCAGGATCCGCTCCAAATCCTCCTGGGAGAACACCTTGGGCGTCTCCTTCCCCCAGGAATCGAACACCTCATCGGCGTGATGATGGTGATGGTGATGATGTTCATGATCGTGATCGTGATCGTGATCGTGATCGTGATCGTGATCGTGATCGTGATCGTGATCGTGGTCGTGATCGTGGTCGTGGTCATGATGGTGGTGATGTTCATGCTCATCATGATCATGATCGTGTTCATGTTCATGTTCATGTTCATGTTCATGTTCATGTTCATGTTCATGTTCATGTTCATGTTCGGCTTCCTCGGCCTCATGATCCGCCCGCATTTTCGCCAGCACTTCCTCCGTCAGGGACGCCTTCTCCATGGCGGACAGGATGGTCTTTCCGTCCAGCTGGTCCCAGGGGGTGGTGAGGATGGCGGCGTCGGGGTTCTTCTCCCGCAGCAGGGCCACGGCCGCTTCCAGCTTCTCCTGGGTGAGCTTCTGGGTACGGGAGAGAATGATGGTTCCGGCGGACTCGATCTGGTTGTTATAGAACTCGCCGAAGTTCTTCATATAGACCTTGACTTTCGTGGCGTCCGCCACGGTGACGAAGCTGTTCAGCGTAAGGCCCGGGACGTTGACACCCTTCACCGCCACAATCACGTCGCTGAGTTTTCCCACGCCGGAGGGTTCAATGAGGATCCGGTCCGGGTGGAACTGCTCCTGGACCTCCGCCAGGGCCTTGCTGAAATCCCCCACCAGGGTACAGCAGATGCACCCGGAGGACATCTCGGAGATCTGTACGCCGGATTCCTTCAGAAACCCGCCGTCAATGCTGATTTCGCCGAACTCGTTTTCAATGAGGACAATCTGCTCTCCGGGGAAGGCGTCTTTTAGGAGGGCTTTGATGAGGGTGGTTTTCCCGGCCCCCAGGAATCCGGAGATAATGTCGATTTTGGCCATGCCATCAGATCCTTTGCTTTGAAGTTTTCCCTATCTTACCACAAAAAAACGAAATTGCAACTGGTTCGCAAAAATTTTCTGTCCGGGAGCGGGCCCCTTGATCCAAAGCCCTCCCCGTTTTCGGGGAGGGCTGTCTGTAAGGGACAGGGGAAAGACGATGCGCTTATTCTCCCGGTTCCGCCTCCGGGGCGGGAGGCGTCTCCAGCTTGTCCTCTCTCCGTTCCAGGAAGTACACCACCAGACGCAGGAATACCAGCACCGCCAGCAGTCCTCCGGCGCTGACCGCCCAGGTGATCCACAGGTTCTGGTAGAATCCCGCCGCCACAAAGCCGCCAAAACTCACCGCCGCCACAGTCAGGGCATAGGGCAGCTGGGTGGACACGTGGTCCACGTGCTCAATCTGGGCTCCGGCGGAGGCCATGATGGTGGTATCGGAGATGGGGGAGCAGTGGTCGCCGCACACGGCTCCGGCGAGGCAGGCGGAGATGCCAATGATGAGCAGGGTGCTGTCAGAGGGGAAGATAGCCGTGACAATGGGGATCAGGATGCCGAAGGTGCCCCAGGAGGTACCCGACGCGAAAGACAGTACACAGGCCACCACAAAAATCACCGCCGGCAGCATATTGTACAGGTTCTCCGCCGCGCCCTCCATCAGGTCATGGACATACACGTCCGCGCCCAGGGCGCTGGTCATGGTTTTCAGGCTCACCGCCAGGGTCAGAATCAGGATGGGGGGCACCATGGCGTTAAAGCCCTTGGGGAGGCACGCCATAGCCTCCTTGAACTTCACCACGCCCCGCAGCAGCAGATAGGCCACAATCAGCACCAGGGCCAGGATGCTGCCCCAGGGCAGGCCGATGAAGGCGTCCGTATTGCCGAAGGCGTCGATGAACTTCCACTGGTTGCCCGTGTCGCCCCACCAGTCCGTACCAAAGAAGCCGCCCACATACAGCATTCCCACCGTGCAGGTGACGATCAGAATCAATACCGGGAGAATCAGGTCAAACACCCGGCCCCGGGGGTTGATTTCCTCCTCGGGAGCCGGATCCAGTCCGCCCAGGTCCCCGGTGAGCCGGGCACGGCGCTCCGCCTGACGCATGGGGCCGTAATCCAGGCGCAGAATCACCAGCAGGACGATAAACAGGAAAGTCAGCAGAGAGTACAGGTTGTAGGGAATCGCCCGCATAAAGAGCTGAATGCCGGAGATGCCCGTGTCCAGCTTCTCCGCCGTGCCGGATACGGCGGCGGCCCAGGAGGATACCGGCGCAATCATGCACACCGGGGCGGCTGTGGCGTCGATGAGATAGGCCAGTTTCGCACGGCTGATGCGGTGGGTGTCCGTGACGGGACGCATGACCGAACCTACCGTCAGGCAGTTGAAGTAGTCGTCGATGAAGATCAGGACGCCTAAAATGAAAGTGGCCAGCTGGGCCCCTGCCCGGGTTTTGATGTGGACTTCCGCCCAGCGTCCGAAGGCCGCGCTGCCTCCCGCCAGGTTCACCAGGGCCACCACCGTGCCCAGCAGCACCAGGAACAGGAAAATGCCCGCGTTGTCGGAGATGGCGGTCATAAAGCCCTCGTCAATGACGGCGTTCAGGGTGTCCACCGGGGCGAAGTCCTTGGCGAACAGCGCGCCGACCACGACCCCCAGAAACAGGGAACTGTACGCCTCTTTCGTAATCAGGGCCAGCAGAATGGCAATCAGGGGGGGCACTAAGGCCCAATAGGTGCCGTACATGGCGGGACGCGCAACCTCCTCCGCCTCCGCCGCCAGGGCAGGGACGCTCATGGCCGCACACAGCGCCAGAACTGTGACGGCATAGGGCAGGAGACGCCGGAACCGATTTTTCATGCTCTTTCCTCCAAACGAAAAAATATGAAGCCATGACAGCGTCCTGGCTCCATACTATCCGCCGGCAGGGTCTCCCCGCCCGTATGAATCCACGACAGCGCTCCGCCCCTCCGCGTATGTACGAAAGCGCGACAGTCCGGGGGATATTCTCTCCCCGGCCCGGCTCCGGCCCTCCCAGGCGGGACGGAACCTCGGCGGACGCGCCTTTCTCCCCTCCAGGGGCCTGTCCCGCTTGGATCCCCGTACTCCACGGGTCCGGGACGGGGTACTATTCGCGCCCGCGCCTCTATCATGCCTGTATCCTTTTATTATAGCCCCGGCGTGGGGAAAGTCAACCGCTTGGGAGAAATTTTTCGACGGGAAGGGCCGCAAAAATCCACCCCTCACCGCTTCTTGAACAGCACCAGTTCAGGATTGGCCCCCTCCGCCTCATACGTGGACACCATGAGAAACTCCATATTCGCCAGCACCCCGAAACAGCGGTCCCCGCCGAACTCGCTTTCCAGCTGGGTTCCCAGATAGGTGGCCTGGTCGTCCAGGAATTTCACCACCCCGCCGCTGGGGAGACGGTAGGGGAGATTCACATAGCGTCCCACAAGGGCGTTGAGTTTCTCCACCTTGGGCATCCCCTCAATGTGAAGATCGTTGATCTCCTCTATGAGCTTCTGCTTGAACGCCTCAAACCGCCCGTGGTCGCTGAGTTCCTCGTACCGTTTCCAGTAATCCAGCTTTGGCAGCAGCTGGCCCATATACGCCCGGGCCTGGGCCTCGGACACAGTGTCGCTGACCATGTGGCGGACGCAGACCTCCATCAGATCATCCATACTGCTGTATGTGTAGGTGCCGTCGGCATAGCACCACTTGCAGTAGTCCTCATTGGGGGTGCCGTCTTTCTCCCGGCTGATGAGCGTATCGTCCAGGGGCATCCCGCAGCACTGGCAGATTCTCTGACGCGGCGCCCCCAGCAGGGCGTCGATGGATACGTCAAACAACTCCGAGAGCAGTTTCAACGTGTCAGTGTTCGGCACGGTCTCCCCGTTCTCCCAGCGGGATACCGCCTGACGGGTCACATAGACTTTTTCCGCCAGCTCATCCTGGGACAGGCCGTTCCTGGTCCGCAGTTCCAGCAATACGTCTTTCGTCGTCATAGGAACACCTCCTGATGTCTCTCCGCCGCCGGCGCGGCAAACTTGACGCCCATCAGTATAGCACCGCCGGACCGGAAGGACAAGCAACCCGCTGTTGCGGGGAGGATTAAGGAGTGTCAAACGGGTAAAGGATTTACAGCCCTGAAAGAATGTTGATTATCTGTTCAGCGGCGCGGCGCTTTTCCACATCCAGCCCTACAATTTTTTCCAGCAGTTCTCGGCGCAGCCGCGCCGGGGCCTTTGTCTGTTGATTGAAAGCGGCTTTCTGCCGCACACCTGTCCCCCTTCCGCAAGATTCGATGGTCTTCCCGTCAAGAATCTCCCCCCAAGAGGCGAAATCCTGATTGACGGGAGGCAGGTCCGGCGTATATAATAGGAGGGAAAACCTGACGGAAGAGGGAGGCACCGCTA
>CAJOHW010000063.1 GCA_905234565.1 uncultured Oscillibacter sp.
GACCATAACGGCATCTTCGCACGGCCTTTCCTTCCGTGTTGACCTTCCGCGCCTTTATGCAGAGGACTGACTGCACGCAGTTTCCTTATTTTGGAAACTGCGACCGCCCCTCCTCCTGTAGTTCTGTCTGATTTTCTTCTCTCGTCAGAGCTGAAAATTCTTAGTTCCGCTTGACAGAACAGGAGATTGCTGGTAAAATAACAAACAGTTTCCACGGGGTGCCGGGCACTCCGGAACCCCGCGCTACGACAATTTTCGACAGGAGGAACGAAAGCTTATGAAACAGGTCCTGGAAATCATTGATGTCGTTGGCCGTGAAATTCTGGACAGCCGCGGCAACCCCACCGTGGAAGTGGAAATCACCCTGGACGACGGCGCTACGGGCCGTGCGGCGGTGCCCTCCGGCGCTTCCACCGGCATCTATGAGGCCTGCGAGCTCCGGGACGGCGACAAGAGCCGTTACCTGGGCAAGGGCGTCACGAAGGCCGTCAACAACGTGAATACCGAAATCTCCGAGCTGCTCATCGGCATGAATGCCCTGGACCAGACCGCCATTGACAAGGCCCTCATCGACCTGGACGGCACGAAGAACAAGGACCGCCTGGGCGCCAACGCCATTCTGGGCGCGTCCTTGGCCGTGGCGAAAGCCGCCGCCAACAGCCTGGAGATGCCGCTGTATCAGTATATCGGCGGCGTCAACGCCAAGGTCCTCCCGGTTCCCATGATGAACATCCTCAACGGCGGCGCCCACGCTACCAACAACGTGGAGATCCAGGAATTCATGATCATGCCGGTCTCCGCCCCCTCCTTCCGGGAAGCGCTCCGCCGCTGCGCCGAGGTGTTCCATCAGCTGAAGAAGACCCTGAAAGAAAACGGCACTCCCGCCGCCGGTGTGGGCGACGAGGGCGGCTACGCCCCCAACCTGGGCTCCGATGAGGACGCCCTGAAGGTCATCGTGAAGGCCATCGAAGAGGCCGGCTACAAGCCCGGTGAGGACTTCTGCATTGCCATCGACGCCGCTTCCTCCGAGTGGCAGAAGGAAGGCGAGAAGGATTATCTGCAGCCCAAGAGCGGCCGCCACATGACCGCCGACGAGTTGGTCGCCATGTGGAAGGATTTCGCCGACAAGTATCCCATCATCTCCCTGGAAGACGGCATGGCCGAGACCGACTGGGAGGGCTGGAAGAAGCTCACCGATGCCATCGGCGACCGGGTACAGCTGGTGGGCGATGACCTGTTCGTCACCAACGTGACCCGTCTGGCGGACGGCATCCAGAAGAAGGTTGCCAACGCTATCCTCATCAAGGTCAACCAGATTGGCACCCTGACCGAGACCTTGGACGCCATCCAGATGGCCAACCGGGCCGGCTACACCGCCATCGTGTCCCACCGCTCCGGCGAGACCGAGGACGCCACCATTGCCGACATCGCCGTGGCCCTGAACGCCGGCCAGATCAAGACCGGTGCTCCCAGCCGTACGGACCGTGTGGCCAAGTACAACCAGCTCCTGCGCATTGAGGACGAGTTGGGCGAGATCTCCCAGTATCTGGGCCGCGATGCGTTCTTCAACCTGAAGTAAACCGCAGTAAGGCAAACTCCCTGCCAATGCTTCCGCCCCCGGTAAAAAACCGGGGGCGGTTTTGTGCGCTTTGGAAGGAAATCGTTTCAAAAAAAGCACCGTCCGCTTTCGCGGGCGGTGCTTTTTGAGCCTGTTTATGGAAGCCGCGCCAGACGCTTCAAGAATTCCACGCCCTGAGGCAAAATCAACTCATCGTCAAAGTTGAACTCCGGGGAGTGCAGTTCTGCGGTCTTTCCGGCTCCTAAGAAGAAGAATACCCCCGGCACAGACTGCTGGTAGAAGGAGAAATCCTCCGCCGCCAGCACCGGCTTTTCCAAGGGTTGCACGGCGTCCGCCCCCAGTTCCGCATGTACCGCCGCAAAGAGGTCCTCATGGTTCCACACCGCCGGATACCCGTCGCTGAGATGGATACCGATGCGGCAGCCTGTCTCGATGGCCAGGTCCCGGGCGATTCGGTTCATGCCCGACACGCAGGCGTCAAAGGTCTCCGGGCTGTAAGTACGAAGGCTCCCCGACAGTTCTGCCTCTCCGCTGATGATGTTCCGGGCGGTCCCGGAGGACATCTTCCCAAACCGCAGAACGCAGGGAGGCGGAACCTGATCCGCCATGTCGTAGGACCGGCGTAGAAACTCCACCCCGGCATACAGGGCGTCGCTGCCTTCCTCCGCCCGGGACAGGTGGACGCTCTTGCCCTTTACCCATACAGTGATCTCGTTGGAACGGGCCATCATGGCCCCGGGCCGGGAACAGATCTGTCCCTCCGGCAAATTGGGCCAGATGTGCAGGCCGAAGATCCGGCTTACCCGGTATTCTTCCAATACCCCCGCCCGGCAGATCCGGTTGGCCCCTCCGGTAGTCTCCTCCGAGGGCTGGAAAATGATCAGAACGTTCCGGGGCAGCTTCTCCGGCTGCTCCGAGAGCCACTGGGCCAGGGACAGGGCCATGGCAGTGTGGCCGTCATGCCCGCAGGCGTGCATCTGGCCGGGATGCCGGGAGGCGTATGGTACCCCAGTGGCCTCCTGGACAGGCAGGGCGTCCATATCCGCCCGGAAGGCCACAGTCTCCGGCGCGCCGTAGTCGAACCACGCGCACACGCTCCCCTGAATGGGGGAGAAATACGTACAGCGGTGGCCCCGCAGCACGCCCGTCACCAGAGCTAAGGTCTGGGAGAGCTGATCGTCCAACTCCGGGATCTGGTGAAGGAAACGGCGGTGGGAAGCAACGCTTGAGAGCATGGGAAATCCCTCCTTATCACAGAAAATCATAAAAGTGATCGGGCGTAATCTCAAAAAGGACACCCGTAGTTTCCATTACAGCAAAAATCCTCCGTCTGCGGTGAGGACCTGCCCCGTGAGAAACTCAGCGGAAACCAGATAGGAGACGGCCCGGGCGATGTCCTCCGCCGTCCCCAGGCGGCCCAAGGGCGTCTGCTCCGCCAAATCCCGCAGGGTGTCCTCGCCCAGCACCCGGACCATGTCCGTGTCAATGACCCCCGGGGCCACGCAGTTCACCCGGATGCCGGAGGGGGCCAGTTCCAGGGCCAGGGAACGGGTCAGGGCAATAAGGGCGGCTTTCGTACAGGCATAGGTACTCTCACAGCTGGCCCCACGCAGTCCCCAAATGGAGGAGATGTTCACGATACAGCCCCGCTTCACATGGAGCAGGTGGGGCAGCGCCGCCCGGATGGTGTTTCTGGCACCCCCTAAGTTCACGGCAAAATAGCGGTTCCACAGGGTGTCTGTCACATCCTGAAAGAGGCACTGTCCCGCGATACCGGCGTTGTTCACCAATAGTTCCACAGGCCCCAGGGCCTTCTCCGCCTGCCGGACCATGTCCTCCACGGCCCCGGCGTCCGCCACGTCTGCCCCGACGGCGATAGAGCGGCCTCCCGCCTCCCGGATCCGGCGGCTCAGGTCCTCCCCCGCCTCCCGGTGTGTCAAATAGTTGACGCACACCGGCCAGCCCTCTTTTGCCAGCTGCCAGGCAATGGCCCGTCCAATTCCTCGGGACGAACCGGTCACCAGGGCGGAACCTTCCATAGACGGCACCCCGTTTCTGCGGCAAATCGAATGCACACAACGATATTATACCATGATTCAAACAGATTGCAAGGCGGAAACAGGGGAAAACTGGGGGGATCGAAGTATTTGACAAAAAAAACGGGTCGCTTCTCCGCGCTTTCGGCAAAAAGCACCGCGAAATTCCGCTATACTTTCCCGCCTGATTCTGGTATAATGACAATGCAAAGTGATCTCCGATGCAGGGAGGAACGCGCCATGAGTTTAGCGGATACACTGTTTGTGGAGAACTGCCGGGAGATTCTGGACCATGGCGTCTGGGATACGGACCGGGATGTCCGCCCCCATTGGGAGGACGGTTCTCCAGCCCACACCGTCAAGCGGTTTGGACTGGTGAATCGGTACGACCTGCGCCGGGAATTTCCCATCCTCACTCTCCGCCGGACGTATTGGAAAACCGCTGTCCGGGAGATTCTGTGGATTTGGCAGAAAAAATCCAACAATATCCACGATCTGGAGGCCCATATCTGGGATCAGTGGGCGGACGCGGAGGGGTCCATTGGCAAAGCGTATGGCTACCAGCTTGGCGTCAAGCACCGCTATGCCGAAGGAGACATGGACCAGGTGGACCGGGTTCTCTATGATCTGCGCCACAATCCCGCCTCCCGCCGGATCCTCACAAGCCTCTATACCTTCCAGGACCTCCACGCCATGCACCTCTATCCCTGCGCCTGGTCCGTCACCTTCAACGTCTCCGGAAATGTTCTCAACGCCATTTTGAACCAGCGCAGCCAGGATATGCTCACTGCCAACAACTGGAACGTGGTCCAGTACGCGGTGCTGCTCCATATGTTTGCCCGGGCCGCCGGATTGGAAGCCGGGGAACTGGTCCACGTCATTGCCGACGCCCACATCTATGACCGTCACGTCCCCATTGTAGAACGCCTGTTAGAACGGGAACCCCTTCCCGCCCCTCAGTTTGCCATAGACCCCGCCGTGACGGATTTCTATGCCTTTACCACGGAGAGTTTCTCCCTGGAAAACTACCGCCCTCATCCCTTTGAGGAGAAAATTCCCGTGGCCATCTGAATCGGAAAGAGCGCGGGTATCAGCGAAGCCATGAAGGAGAGTGGATATGAACGCCATTGTTGTTGTGGATCGACACTGGGCCATTGGCCGGGAGGGAGCACTGCTCTTCAACCTGCCAACGGATATGCAGCGCTTCCGGGAACTGACGGAGGGCGGCGTGGTGATTATGGGCCGCAGAACCCTGAACTCCTTCCCCGGAGGTCGTCTGCTGCCAAACCGGCGGAACGTGGTAGTCACCCGGAACGCGGACTTGGTGCCCCCGGAGGCGGAAGTGGTGCCCATGCCGGAGGATGCCGTGCGTCTGGTGGAGAACGTGGATCCCGATACGGTGTGGGTCATCGGCGGCGGCAGCGTTTACGCCGCCCTGCTGTCCCAGTGCCGCTGGACCTATCTCACCATGGTGGAGGCCGTGGCCGAGGGAGAGCCGGATACCTATTTTCCCGATCTGGATCATCTGCCCGGCTGGGAACAGGAATCCGTAGGAGAACCCATCACCGAGAACGGCCTGACTTACCGTTTTATCCGCTACATCAACCACAACCTGGATTCTGAGAATTCCTGAGTCTGACAGAACACTGCCTGTGGAGACACTTCTCCGCAGGCAGTGTTTCTATATGAGGAAAGAGAATATGCAAAATGTGGTTATTACAAGTTTCCCAATCTGCGGTACTATAGAAATTTTAGAATTCGGTGTTCTTTCGTGGACGGCCTCGTTTTTTCGGGTTAGCTTTAGGAGGCGGAG
>CAJOHW010000064.1:0-5052 GCA_905234565.1 uncultured Oscillibacter sp.
CCGCTGTTCCGTCATCTACGGGCCTCCCGTTCTTTATGCTGCCTGCCTTCCGTCCCCCCTGTCAGCTCCCGTCGCCCTCACGCCCATCGGCAGGGCAGACATATCACGCCCACGGACTGAGCGTCAAGGGTGAGTGTGGCGCGGGCAACATCTCCATTAAAATTAAAATTGCCCGCGCCACACGAAAGCAAAAGAATTTTTCTCCTCTGAACAAATAAAATCCAAAAATTGTTTTGCGGCCCTTTACGCCAGGCCGGGGGTGTGATAGCGTCAGCCCGCCGATGGATGTGAGGGCGACGGGGCTGACTGGGGGGACGGACACCCCCCCTTCAGCTTTCTGAGCCTGAGCGTTCGGAAGGTACGCTCGTACTGAGAACAGCTTCAAAATAGTGGACCTGAAACTCCGTGACGGTGGACCTGAAAGGCCGTGATGGTGGACTTGAAACTCCGTGCAGATGGACTTGACGCGCCGGAATATACAGTTCGTCCTCCGGATCTCCGCACAGAATCCGTCCGCCGCCCAGAATCATATCGCCCCGGTACAGCGCCACCGCCTGGCCGGGGGTGATGGCCCGCTGGGGCTCGTCGAATACGATGCGCCAGCGCCTCTCCGGGAGGGGCTCCGCCACGGCGTCCTGCTCCGTCTGCCGGTAGCGGATCTTGGCCCGGACACGAATGGGCTCCGTTGGCGGCAGAACGGCACTCCATACCCAGTCGTCCGCGATGAGGGCGCGGTGGAAGAGGGCGGCGGAGGGCCCCAGCGTCACGGTATTGTCCTCCATGGACTTGCCGCACACGTAGAGGGGTTCCGGCGCGCTGACGCCCAGTCCCTTCCGCTGTCCCAGGGTATACCGGACGGCCCCCCGGTGGCGTCCGATGACGCGGCCCTCCAAATCGAGAATGTCACCCGGGAGGCAGGGTTTTCCGGTGTAGCGTTCCAGAAACGCGCCGTAGTCCCCGTCCGGGACAAAGCAGATGTCCTGACTGTCATGCTTGCGGGCGTTGAGAAAACCCTGTTCCTCCGCGATGCGCCGCACGTCCGCCTTGGAGAAGTCCCCCAGAGGGAACAGGGTCCGCCGGAGCTGGAGCTGGTTCATGGAGGCCAGGACATAGCTCTGGTCCCGCTCCGCCTCCCGGCCCTTGCGGACTGCCCAGCGGCCGGTGGAGGGGGTGAGGCAGATGCGGGCATAGTGGCCGGTTGCGATGTAGTCGAACCCTAAGAGCCGCGCCCGGCGGAGAAGCGTTCCGAATTTCAGGCGCCGGTTGCAGACGATGCAGGGGTTGGGGGTGTCGCCCTTCGCGTAAGCATTTGCGAACTGGCGAATCACCGTTTTCTCAAACCGATCCTGAAAATTCCACACGTAGAAGGGGATGCCAAGGCGTCTGGCCACAGCGCGGGCATCCTCCACATCGTCCAGAGAGCAGCAGGGGTGTCGGGCGGCTCCTGTATGGACAGGCGCGCTTTCAACAGGCGCGGATCCAACAGATATGTCACCAACAGGCGCGGCCCCATCAGGGGACACGCGGCCGTCAGGCGCGGAGGCATCCATCCAATCATCTCGCAACAGTTTCATGGTGACGCCGGCGCAGTCATAGCCCTGCCGTTGCAGCAGCCATGCCGCCACGCTGGAATCTCCCCCGCCGCTCATGGCCACCAATACCCTCCTACCCATGCAGACCGCCTCCCGCAGAAAAGAACGCAGAAAAAACATAATCGGACAGTTTCCTATTATAAAACGCCGCTCTCCCGCTGTCAACGGGGGAATGCGCCCTGTCTGGGGAAGCGGAGGGGGGAGGATACAGGGAAGCCTGAAATCCCTTGCAAAACCGTGCGTAACTTTTGGAAAAAAAGTACTTGACAGGAGCCGGGAAAGGTGGTAGAGTAAGGGCATGGTTAGTTGATACTAACTAAAGGCCGGGCGTTTCCGGACAAGCGGCCGATTCTTATCTCCTTTTTCCCCTCATTTTGGTCTCCGGGCGGCTGCCATCCGCACGGAGACCTTCTCTTTCCCCGTCAGAGGACAGCCGTAAGGACAACCTTCCCCCACTGGAGGACGGCTGGAGGGACAATCTTCCCGCGCTGGTGCGGCAGAGAGGACAGCCCCTTGCGAACCGGAGGTGGGAACCGCCTTTCCCCCTTGGGACGGCGCAGAGAGCGGCACCCCCGGATTGTCTTTTTTTCGCGCCGGGATTGACAGGCGGCGGATATTAGTGTACTCTAACTGCGTGAGCGGTTTTCCGGCTCTCACAGAAAGAAGGAACCTTATGACACTGAAAGAACTTTCAACCGGCAAAAGCGCCGTTATCACCACCGTCGGCGGGGAGGGCGCGCTGCGGCAGCATTTTCTGGACATGGGCGTCATTCCCGGCGCGGAGGTGACGGTGGTGAAGTACGCGCCCATGGGGGATCCCGTGGAACTGCTGATCCACGGTTACTCCCTGACGCTGCGTCTGGCCGACGCGGATCAGATCGGCGTGAAACCTCTCTCTGACCGGCAGCGCCAGACCCTCTCCGAGCGGACATCCCGGAGGACGGAGCACCCCGGTTTGGGTGAGGGCGGGCGGTTCCACCCCAAGGGCAGCGGGGATCCCCTCCCGGATGACACGATTCTGACCTTTGCCTTGGCGGGGAACCAGAACAGCGGCAAGACCACCCTCTTCAACCGCCTCACCGGGGCCAACCAGCACGTGGGCAACTTCCCCGGCGTCACCGTGGACCGGAAAGACGGCCCCGTCCGGGGGCACCGGAACACCCTTCTGACGGACCTCCCCGGCATCTACTCCATGTCTCCCTACAGCAGCGAGGAACTGGTCTCCCGGAACTTCATCCTCCACGACAAGCCGAGAGGCATCATCAACATCGTGGACGCCTCCAATATCGAGCGGAACCTGTACCTCACCATGCAGCTCTTAGAGATGGGCGTCCCCATGGTGGTGGCGCTGAATATGATGGACGAGGTGACGGCCAACGGCGGAGCCATTGATGTCAACGAGATGGAGAATCTCTTAGGCGTCCCGGTGGTACCCATTTCAGCGGCCAAGAATCAGGGCGTGGACGAACTCATTGACCACGCCATTCACATCGCCCACTATCAGGAACGCCCCCGGCGGCAGGATTTCTGCGGGGAGGAGGATCACGGCGGCGCAGTCCATAGGGCCCTCCACGCCGTCAGTCACCTCATCGAGGACCACGCCGCCCGGGCGGACCTCCCCGTGCGGTTTGCCGCCAGCAAGGTCATCGAGGGGGACGACCTGATTATCTCCCAACTGGAACTGGATCCCAACGAGATCGAGACCATGGAGCACATCGTCCGGCAGATGGAGACGGAGCGGGGGCTGGACCGGAGCGCCGCCATAGCGGATATGCGCTTTGCCTTTATTCAAAAGGTGTGCGACCAGACGGTGAAAAAGCCCCGGGAGAGCCGGGAGCGGATCCGGAGCGAGAAAATCGACCGGATCCTCACGGGGAAGTATACCGCCATTCCAGCCTTTGCCCTCATTATGGCGGCGGTGTTCTATCTCACTTTCAACGTCATCGGCGCGTGGCTTCAGGACCTCCTGGAGAGCGGCATCGACCTCCTCTCCCAGGCGGCGGGGGCCGCTATGGAGGCGGGACACGTGAACGAGGCCATTCAGGGGCTGATTTTAGACGGCATCTTCGCGGGCGTCGGCAGTGTCCTGAGCTTCCTTCCCCTGATTGTCACCCTCTTTTTCTTCCTCTCCCTGTTGGAGGACAGCGGATACATCGCCCGGGTAGCCTTCTTCATGGATAAGCTGCTGCGGAAAATCGGCCTCTCCGGGCGGAGCATCGTCCCCATGCTCATCGGCTTCGGCTGTACGGTGCCCGCCGTTATGTCCACCCGGACCCTGCCCAGTGAGCGGGACCGGAGAATGACCATCCTCCTGACCCCCTTTATGAGCTGTACGGCGAAACTGCCCATCTACGCCTTCTTTGTGAATGCCTTCTTCCCGAAGCAGAGCGGCCTCATTATGGTGGGGCTGTACCTGCTGGGCATCGCGGTGGGGATTCTGGCGGCGTTCCTGTACAAGGCGACGCTCTTTCAAGGGGAGGCGGTGCCCTTTGTGATGGAACTGCCCAACTACCGGATGCCGGGGGCCAAGAACGTGGCGCGGCTCCTGTGGGAGAAGGCCAAGGATTTCTTGCAGCGGGCGTTCACCATCATCCTGGCCGCCACCATTGTGGTGTGGCTGCTGCAAAGCTTTGATTTACACTTCAATCTGGTGTCCGATTCTAAGGACAGCATTCTGGCCCTGATCTCCGGCTTCCTGGCCCCCATCCTCCGTCCCGTGGGACTGGGAGACTGGCGGATCTGTACGTCCCTCATCAGCGGCTTTTTGGCCAAGGAGAATGTGGTGTCCGTGCTGGAAATCCTCTTCGGCGGCGAAGTGGGGAGCGCCATGACCTCCCTGACGGCGGCGTCCCTGCTGGTCTTTTCCCTTCTCTATACGCCGTGTGTGGCGGCGGTGGCCTCGGTGAAGCGGGAACTGGGTACAAAGTGGGCGGCAGTCGTTGTGGTCTGGCAGTGCGCCATTGCCTGGATCGCCGCTCTTGTGGTACAGCTCATCGGTCTCCTGCTGGGCGCGGCGTAACAGCGCCGGTTTTTATTGTATGCGGCGGAGATTTGCGTATCTTACGCGCCAGTCTGTGTGCCTTACGCGTCAGTCCGCGTATGTGAAATTGTGATAGAAGGAGGCGGAACCCTTGAACGTCTGGGATATTCTGCTGATTCTCCTTATTGCGGCGGCCTTTGTGCTGGCCGTGGGAAAGTGGATACGGGACCGGAGAAGAGGCGGCTGCGGCTGTGGCTGCGGAGGATGTACCGGCTGCGACAGCGGGAGGAAATCGGGAACGGAACGCCGGAATCCCGTCTCCTGACGCCCGTCTCGCAACCACAGAGAAGCGCACAAAAAACGCGGGATGCGAAATCCCGCGTTTTTCATGTTTTCGATTCGGAATACCGGTTTTCCACGGCGAGATGTCCCTGTTCTCTGCCGTCACGCTCTGTTCAGGGAGAATCCCCCGCCGCCTCC
>CAJOHW010000064.1:5089-7603 GCA_905234565.1 uncultured Oscillibacter sp.
CGGGTTCACTGCCTCCGGCTTTGGCGGCTCCGGCGGACGGAAGCGGACGTTTTTCAGCGCGATGTACACGCCCTCCTCGTCGTTGGTGGCCGTCACCCGCGCCGCCGCCGCCTTCACCGCCTCCGGCGCGTTGCCCATGGCGATGCCAAGTCCCGCGTGGCGCAGCATTTCCATGTCCACATAGTAGTCCCCGGCGGCGGCCATGCGGTCCAGGGGGACGTGATAGTACTCCCGGATTCGCTCCATGGCCGTGTACTTGGAGACGCCCGCCGCCGTAATTTCCAGGAAGGTGGCTCCGGAAGCAGCCAGGGACAGGGCGGGAAAGAGCGGCGCGGCCTCGGACTGAAGGGCTTTCAAAGACTGGGATTTGCCCATGCACATGATCTTGTGCACATGGCGTCCGGAGCGCACCGCGTCCTCCAAAGAGCCCTCAATGGCCCGGTAGCCATACCGCCGGATCACGCTGGCTACATAGGGGTCCTGCACGCTGTCCACCAGCCAGATGTCATAGAGATAGCTGGTCACGGCCACATCCGGAAACTTCCGGACGGCGTACTCCCGAAACCGCAGAGCCGTGTCCCGGTCAATGCCGGTATCTTCCAGAATGTTGCAGTCCCGATCCAGAATCAGACTGCCGCCATAGCAGATCATGGGGCTTTTTTGCAATCCGCACTGCCGCGTCACCATCTCCACCCCGCTGGGAGGCCGGGAGGAGCAGAGGATGACGGGGAACCCCCGCTGTTCCAGGCGGCAGAGGAGCTTCTTTGTGTTGGGGGAAATCTGATCATGGGAATCCAGCAGGGTTCCGTCAATATCCAGCAGGACAATGGAATACAGTTTCATAGCATCCCTCCGACAAGGCAGGCGGGTGAGAACCGCGCCCCGCGTCTCCGGAGAATCCGATTGTCCGGGGATACGCGGGTGTGGCGGCTGCGGGGGTATGAAAAAGGACCGCAGGGGGAGTGTCCGGACTGAGCGCCCCGGACGCCCCCTGCGGTCACAGGAAGGGAAAACGAATCAGCTTTGCAGGGAGTCCAGCATCCGCTCCACATTGCGGTGCCCGTTGCGGATGCTCAGATTCACCAGCAGCAGAAGGAGGAAGGAGATCCCAGTCAGTACCGCCGCGAGAATTCCCCATACGAATCCCGCGCCGCCGCCCCGCAGAAGAGATACCGCCAGAACCAGCAGGAGCGTCGTCAGAATAAAGAGCCAGTTCCGCCAGCGGCCCATGGTGGCCAGGGCATTCTTTTGTCTCTGCGCCTCATCCAGGATCTGATCCCGTGTGAGCATGGTCTCTCCTCCCCGAACAGTTGTGTCCTGATCAGTAGCTCAGGCCCGGATCGAAGAAGCCCACCAGGACGCCCACAAAGGCTACCGCCACCAGAATCAGCATGACGATGAGGGGGCTCATCCGCCGCTTGCTGAGAAGATACCAGCAGATCAGCACGAACACCGCGCTGAGGAGGGACGGATACACGTCGTTCAGGGTCTTTTGCAGGTCCACAATCACGCCGCCCTCCGCGTTGAGCATCTTGAAGGAGGTGGTGATGTTGATCCACGACGCCGTGACGCCGCCGATGACCATAGTGCCCAGCATGATGACGGATTCCCGGATGGCGTTGGCCTTTTCGCCCACCAGCACCTCCACGGCCTTGCCGCCCAGCTCATAGCCCTTGAAGTACATGAACCGCATGAGGAAGTACATCCCGATGTTCCACACCAGAATGTAGAAGATGGCGCCGAGAGGAGAGCCGCCGCCGGAGAGACCCAGGGCGATGCCTAAGAGGATAGGCAGTACGGTGCCTACCACCAGGGAGTCGCCAATGCCGGCGAGCGGTCCCATGAGGCCGGCGCGGATGCCGTTGATGGTCTCATCGTCCACGTCCTCGCCGTTGGCCCGGGCCTCCTCCATGCCGGTGGTGATGCCCACCACCACGGAACCCACCTGGGGCTCTGTATTGAAGAAGGTGGAGTAGGTTTTGAGCTTCTGGGTCTGTTCCTCGTTGGTGTCATAGAGCTCCTTCACCACGGGGAGCATGGAGAGCATATAGCCGAAGGTCTGCATATGCTCCTGGGAGAAGCAGGTGAGGTTGCCATAGAACCAGTTGTTGAAGGACCGGTTCAGAGTCTTTTTGGAGAGTGTTTTCATGGTCAGATGTCCTCCTCGTCGTCATCAGCCGCGCCCACCGCCGCAGCAGGCCGCAGGGCGATGACCTTGATGTTGTAGTTCATGATGGCGAAGAACCCGCCCACGATGGCGCACCCGATGAGGTTCAGGTGCATGAACGCGCAGAGGGTGAAGCCGAAGAAGAAGGTGAGGAAATCCACCGGCTTGGATACCACCTGCTTGAGGAGGATGGCGACGCCCACGGAGGGAAGCAGAGAGCCCACGGTGAAGAGGGTCTTCATGGCGATGCCGTCCATGGGCAGGTAGTCCTTGATGACCTGGACCATGCTGGAACCCATGAGGCAGATGATGAAGGTGGGGATGAAGGAGCAGACGAAGTGGGAGAT
>CAJOHW010000065.1 GCA_905234565.1 uncultured Oscillibacter sp.
CAGGGCCAGGACCTCAATGCCTCTGTCTTTCGCCAGTTCCACCAATCGCTCCGGCGGGTACTGCCCGTCCGACGCGGTGGAATGGGTGTGCAAATCCGCTTTGCGAACCATACGTCCCTCCTTTGCGGCGCCAGGATTTCCTCTGGTACATGATTTCGGTGCTTTTCCGCTCTTGCGTTTTTCCACTGTCCGCGCTATACTATATCCTAACAATCAAAAGGAGGGGACCGCATGACAATGGCAGAAAACGCCCGGCTGATCCTCGGCCTCCGGTCCAAAGGCTGGACCGATACGGAAATCACGGATTTTATCCTCTGGATTGAGACGGGAGAGGATCGGTATCAGCCGCAAGAGAAAAGTGAAGAAAAGGCCTGATTTCCCCCCTCCCCGCCGGGAGGGGGATTTTTCCCGCGTCTCCCGTCGCAGGTTAAGCGGAAGGGATCTGTCTTTCTCCCTCTTTGAGCCGTTTCAGAAATTCCGGATAGGGGGTATCCGCATCCGCGTATTTCATGACATGAAAAGCACTGTTCATCACAGGGGTGCGCCAGTCGCCGTACTGCCTGGTGAGAATTTTATCATACTGTTCGGGGCACGCAAGGGTGGTATCTTCAAAAGGCAGGAAAATCACTTTCTCAAACCATTCCCTTTTGTAAATAAATTTCTCAACGTATGTCTTAAACGCTGTCTCACCAATTTCATCGGATTCACCTTCCCACACGCAGGCGCTTAAGTACATATTTTTCATTTGCGTGATCGTATACTGCCTGCTCATTTCCTCATAGTCGCTTATGAACGGAATATATTTAGGGAAGGGAGGATATCCGTACTGCATACAAGTTACGGCATAATACCCCTTTATAGCTTGCCAGAGCTTGAAAATCTTTTCTTTCTGCGCTTCCCTCAGTTCCTTCATGTCTGCGGGCGGAACATTAAAAAGCGGCATAATATCGATCCAGATCCCCATATTATGGTTTGGATCCTTTATATTTTGATACTCCCATTCGGAGATTCCGGTTGTGTCTGTCCGCCTCATTCTAACGTGCAGAATATCCGCGCATTCTTCCGTCAGATAACTTTGAAAATAATACGGGTATTCGCACTCTGACGGCCCTATCTGAAGGAATTTCTGATAATCCGGCCATTCCATAGCAATGTCCACATCGTCATCCCACGGGATAAAGCCCTGATGGCGCACGGTTCCAAGGCACGTTCCTCCGAACGCGTAATATTTCAAATGATGCTTCTCACAAATCGCCTTGAACTTCTTTATGAGATCCAGTTCGACCAGCTGAACTTTTCTCAAACGTTCGCTTACCTGATATTCCATCCTTCAGCCCTTCCTTTCTTTCCGTGTTCAAACGGCGCCGGGATCTTCCCAGAGCCGGGGCAGGATCTCTGTCCAGGGGGTTTCGGCGGAGAAGATGGTTTCCCCGTGATCGGAGGAGATTTGGACAGGCGTCATGAAATCACTGCCATAGTGTTCCCGGAGATACCCCTCCGCGCAGGGAGGCGCGGGCAGGGTCAGCCCCTCAAACACCATGGGGACCGGCTCTCCGTACCACTCCCGGCGAAGCCGCCACACCCGGGCCGGGGTCCGCTTGTACATCACACTGTCCACCAGTTTCGTGTCATGGCAACGGGAGCAGATGCCCTCATATTCCCGGAACAGTTCCCGGACCTCCTCCGGGCTGTGGCCGGGGCGTTTCGCCACATCTCCAATCCGCTTGCGTACCGCCTGTTTCTCCGCGAAAAACGCCTCCCACTGGTCCTCTGGCGGCAGTCCGTCCAGGCAGAAAATGTCGATGCAGATGCCCTGATGGAAGGGCAGGCGTTTCGCAATCTCCCGCCGCAGGATCTGGGCGGTGCCGTCCCGGCGGAGCTGACACATCCCCCGGCGGTAATCTGTGTCCGTGTAGGCGTTTTGCAGAAAATAGGGGGCGTGAAACTCCTCCGGGCCGATGGCTTTGAGGCGCTCATAGTCCTCCCGCAGCATAATCAAATCAATGTCGTCGTCCCAGGGGATAAACCGTCCGTCCCGCACCGCGCCCAGCAGGGTCCCGCCGTCCAGGAAATAGCGCAGGCCGCGCTTCCGGCACACCCGGTCAAACTCCGCCAGCAGATCCAGCTCCACCGCCCAGACTTTTTTCATCTCCGTAGTCGTGACGTATCCGTACCGCTCCTCCGGCGCGAAGAACTGTTCCGGCAGGGAGATGTTCAAGTTTACCATGCCGCGCCGCCTCCTTTCCCGGTTCCTTCCGCTCCATACAGCCGCCGCAGGATCTCCACCGTCTCCCCGATCCCCTCCCGGATGGTATAGCGGGGACGCCAGCCCAGGCGTTCTTTCAGTTTGGTTCCGTCCAGGAGGGCCTTTGTGGCGGTGGAATAGCCCCGGCGCTCCGCCTCGTCGGGCAGTTCATAGCGGACCTGCCGCCCCGCCAGGGACGCGCACAGTTCCGCCAGTTCCCGCAGGGTGATATCAGAGGCCGGGTCCCCCAGGTTGTATGCCTCCCCCGTCTCCCCCGCCAGCAGTACCCGCAAAAGGCCCTGCACCGCGTCGCACACATAGGCGTAGGAATAGAACTGCCGGCCTTCGCTTTTGAGTACGATGTCCTCTCCCCGGAGGGCCTTTTTCAGGAACTGGGAGGAGGCCTTGGTGTCCTCCATGCGCATGGTGGGGCCGTAGCAGCGGGGAAGGCGCAGAATGACTGCGTCCGCGCCCCGCTCCGCGATGTACGCCTGGCAGAGGGCCTCGCTGGCCCGCTTCCCCTCGGGGTAGCCCGCACGCAGGGCGTTGCAGTCCAGATAGCCGCAGTAGTCCTCGGCAAAGCGGTCCGTATCCCCCCGGTTTTCCCCGTAGATCTCCACGCTGCTGAGAAGAAGCAGACGGCACCCCGGTTTTCTGACCGCCAGGTCCAGCAGGTTCCGGGTGCCCAGCAGGTTGGTCAGCACCGTCTCAATGGGCCGGGCGGCGTAATCCGCCGGATGGGTGGTGCTGGCGGCGTGGATCAGGAGATCCGGCTCCCAGGGAAGGTCCGGGAAGGGCTGGGCGGCGTCGTGGGGAAGAAAGCGGAAAGACTCCTCATCCCACCAGGTCCAAAACCGCCGCCGGGCCGCCGCCTCTCCCCGGCCCACGGCCAGGATCCGGGTCCGCGCCGCCGGAGGCAGGGACTGGTTGCGAAGCATCAGCGCGTCCGTCAGGAAGCTGCCGATCATGCCGGAGGCCCCGGTCAGAAGCAGGGTTTTCCCATTCAGATCCTCCCAACCGGGCACCGATTCATACAGCCGCTCCAGGCTCTCCTGGCACAGGGCGGTCCAGGGGATCCCGCCGCCCTCCGGCAGGGCAGACTGTCCCGGCGCCTTGCTCATTTCAGCCATGCGTCACGCTCCATTTTCACGTAGCTTTTGAACATCTCCAAATCGTCCTTGGTGGTGAGTTTGATATTCCGGTCGGACCCCGCCGCGAAGTACAGCCGCTCTCCTAAGTCCACCATCAGCGTGTTGGCGTAGGAGGAAGCCTGGATGCCGATGCCCTCCCGGAAGGCCTGTTCATAGGCGGAGAGCAGCCGCCCGTAGCGGTAGGCCTGGGGGGTGGAGACCCGGCGGAGAGTGTCCCGGGGGATGTAGCGCACGGTAGAGCGCTCGTCGTCCGCCACGAAAATCTGCTCGTTGTAGGGCAGGGAGGTGACGCCGTTGCCGTACTGGCGGCACTTCACCAGCACGTCGGAGAGGACATAGTCGTCCACCAGAGGGCGGATGCCGTCGTGAATGACCACAATGTCCTCCGGGGCGCAGACCTCCCGCAGTCCGAACACCCCGTTGCGAATGGACTCCTGTCCCGTCTCTCCGCCGGGGACAATCCAGCGGAGTTTGTCAATGTCAAACTGCCGGGCGTAGGCCCGCAGAATCTCCTCCCAACCCTCCAGACAGACCACCTCAATGGCGTCGATCTCCGGGTGCCGCTGGAAGCATTCCAGCGTGTAGATCAGCACAGGCTTGTCGTAGACATTGAGGAACTGTTTTGGAATCTCCTGGCGCATCCGGTGGCCGCTGCCCCCGGCGATGATCACTGCCGCGTTCACTGTCCGCCCCCCTTTTTACTCGCGCTCTTTCAGATTTGCCGCAGTTTTCCCGCGCTCTTTTAGATTTTAGAACCCGCTTTCTCCGCCGCTTCCCCGGCAATGCCGAAGAACCGTTCCAGCCGGTCCACGATCTCCTCCGGCGTCTCCCGGCCGTCGTTCTCAATGACGATATCGGCGTGTTCCGGCTCGTCCCAGGGCAGGTCGATGCCCACCATCTGCTTGGCCCCGGAGGAGTACAGTTTCTTCTGGTCCCGGCGGTACAGCGTCTCCCAGGAGGCTTTCACGTAGATCTCCCGGTAGTTCTCCACATGGGCCCGGTACCAGTCCCGGATGACCCGGTACATACACACGCTGCACGCCACCACGTCCACGCTCTGGTCCGTCAGCAGGCGGCACAGGGGCAGAAGCCGTTCCATGGCCCCCTGGATCCGCTCCTCCGGGGAGTATCCGGTGTGGCCAAAGGCGGTGCGCATCTGATCGCCGTCCAGAATCACCACGTTATGCCCCGCCGCAATCAGGCGCTGGCGGAAAAGTCCTCCCAGGGTGGTTTTCCCCGCCCCCACCAGTCCGGTGAAAAAATACAGTGTTCCTTTTTCGCTCATGGCATCCGCACCCCGCTTATGTAGTCCGATCCGCAAGTCCGGATCCAAACAATCTTACCACAAAATTCAGCACAGCGCAACCCCCGGACCGCCCCGGATCGCCGTGAATCCCCCCGGATTGCACGGGATTGCACAAGATCGCACGAGATCGCACGGACAAATAGGCCGTCCCGGAACTGGGACGGCCTGATGGATTGGGTTCCGCGGTTTCCT
>CAJOHW010000066.1 GCA_905234565.1 uncultured Oscillibacter sp.
ACGCAGAGGACTGACTGCACGTAGTTTCCTTATTTTGGAAACTACGACCGCCCCTCCTCCTGTAGTTCTGTCTGATTTTCTTCTCTCGTCAGAGCTGAATCCCGCCCAAAGCGCTTGACAAGCCGGGGATGGGATGATAAAATAGGGGGGCAAAATAAAGAAGGCTGGCAGCGTCTGCCTCACCTCCCGCCGAAGGCAAAGAGGTTTACATTGCGGTTCCAGGGCTGTCCCGGTGAGAGGGACGGTTCGGTGTTGTTGCGCGGACGCTGGGAAGTCAGTGTCCGCGTTTTGCAATTATCTTTTTGGAGGTGTTTTGGCCATTAGCAAGCAAGTGCATGAACTGAATGAGGATATCCGGGACAGGGAGGTGCGCCTGATTGGCTCCAATGGAGAGCAGCTGGGCATCATGTCCTCTGCGGACGCCCTGCGGATTGCCGATGAACAGGGTCTGGATCTGGTGAAGATCTCCCCCCAGGCCAACCCGCCGGTGTGCAGGCTGATGAACTACGGGAAGTTCCGCTTTGAGCAGAGCAAGCGGGAGAAAGAGGCCCGGAAGAATCAGCGGGTTGTGGAAATCAAAGAGATCCGTATGTCCCCGGGCATTGACATTGGCGACTTCAACACCAAATTGAAAAATGCCCAGAAGTTCATCGCCGGAGGCAACCGCGTGAAAGTCTCCGTCCGGTTCCGGGGGCGGGAGATGGCCCATACGGATATTGGCCGGAACCTGCTCAACCGGTTCGCCGAGGAGTGTGCCGACACCGCCAATCTGGAACGGGGTGCCCGGCTGGAGGGGCGGATGATGTCCATCTTCCTTGTGCCCCGGGCCGGGAAGTAAAACAACACGGAAGGAGTATCCCAATGCCGAAACTGAAATCCCACAGCGGCGCGAAAAAGAGATTCAATCTGACCAAAACCGGGAAAATCAAGCGCGCCAAGGCTTATAAGAGCCATATCCTGACCAAGAAGGACACCAAGCGGACCCGCCGCCTCCGCGCCGGGGGCTACGCGGACGCCACCAATGTGGACGCCATCCGCAGGATGATCCCTTACAAATAATACAGGACAGGAGGCTGTACCATGGCAAGAGTCAAGGGCGCGATGATGACGCGCAAACGCAGAAATAAAGTTCTTAAACTGGCGAAGGGCTATTGGGGATCCAAGTCCAAGCACTTCCGGGTGGCGAACCAGGCGGTGATGAAGTCCCTGAGCTACGCCTACACGGGCCGGAAGCTGAAAAAGCGGGATTTTCGCTCCCTGTGGATCACCCGGATCTCCGCCGCCTGCAAGCTCAACGGCATGAACTATTCCACCTTTATGCACGGATTGAAAACCGCCGGCATCGAGATCAACCGGAAAATGCTCTCCGAGATCGCCATCAGCGACCCCGGCGCGTTCACGAAGCTGGCGGAAACGGCGAAGAACGCGTAAGCAAACGCGCACACGATATGAGTAGACAGCCCTCCGGGAGACCGGAGGGCTTTGTTATTTTTGCGGAAATCGCGGGGAGATTTACATCCCCACGCCTGCGCTTTTCGCCTCCACCCGCCGGGCGATATACGCTTCCACGTCATCGTAAGGGATATCCAGGGCCACGGACAGCTCCCCGTAGAGGAGGCGTTCCGCCTGTTTCATATAGCGCTCGTCCACCAGCCCCAGGCGGCGCTTGTGGGACTCCGCCTGGCGGCGTTTGGCGTAGATGGATTTGGTCAGGGCGGCCAGCTGGCGGCAGTCATGGGAGCGCATCACGTCCTGATAACGCTGTGTCAGGGCCTGCATGGTAGGGGCCTTCCAGGCCTCCGCCTGAAGTTCGGGCATCTGGTCCACCAGTTCCTCCGCCTCCTGCCGGGTCATCACCGGGCGCATGGCGACCTTTTCGCTGTCCACCGGGGAATAGATCACCCCGTCCTGGAACAGGGGGGTCAGGAGATAGTACTCCCGGTTCCGCTCCGCCAGGTTCAACCGGGGCTTCGTCACCCCCTCCACCCGGCACACCCCGGTGGTCCCGTATACGATCAGTTCTCCCGTCTGATACATGGGCCAGCTCCTTTCCCGCCTCCGCGTCCAAACCCACGGGGCAAAACGATTTTCACTGATTGCTCACCTGTCTATCATAGCACAAACTTCTGCGGGATGTAAGGAAAATTTAGCCGAACGCTCAAAATTTTTGGGAGAAGTTCGTCACCTTGACGAAAAGGGCGGGCATTTTGTCAAACTTTTAACAAATTTTCGGAAAAGCGCAAGTTCCCCATTGACGCGGAGGGAGAAAAAAACTATAATAGGGGTATCAACGGAAGGCGGTTTTTGCCGGGAAACGGGGATCCGCCGCCCATTACAGGAACGGAGGAACATCATGAAAGAGCTCTATGTTGTCAACTGCTGCAGAACGGCCATCGGTACCTTTGGCGGCGCGCTGAAAAACACCCCCGCCACGGACCTGGGCGCTATCGTGGTCAAGGAGGCCTTGAAGCGGGCCAATGTGGCTCCGGAAAACGTGGACGAGGTCATGTTCGGCTGCATCCTCACCGCCGCCCAGGGCCAGAACGTAGCCCGTCAGGTGGCCATCAAGGCCGGCATCCCCTACGCCGTGCCTGCCTATACCGTAGGCATGGTCTGCGGCTCCGGCATGAAGTCCGTCATTGAAGGTGCCCGTTCCATTCTGGCGGGAGACGCCGATGTCATCGTCTGCGGCGGCACGGAGAACATGAGCGCCGCCCCCTACGCCGCTCCCGACGCCCGCTGGGGCGCCCGCATGGGCGACAAGAAGCTGGTGGACACCATGATCAAGGACGGCCTGTGGGATGCCTATAACAACTATCACATGGGCACCACCGCCGAGAACATCAACGATGTCTGGGGCATCACCCGGCAGGAGCAGGACGAGTTCGGCTTCAACTCCCAGACCAAGACCGCCAAGGCCCAGGAATCCGGCCGCTTTGACGACGAGATCGTCCCCGTGCCTGTGAAGGTGAAGAAGGAGATCGTGGAGTTCAAGAAGGACGAGCATCCCCGGCTGACCCCCCTGGAGAAGCTGGGCAAGCTGCGTGGCGCGTTCCCGGTAGGCCCCGAGTCCCCCAATCCCGAAGTGGTCCACACCTTTGAGCCCACCGGCTGCAAGGACGCCGCCGACAAGGGCCAGCAGCGGGTCACCGCCGCCAACGCCTCCGGCATCAACGACGGCGCTGCCGCCATTATCCTGGCCTCCGGCGAGGCCGTGGAGAAGTATGGCCTGAAGCCCATGGCCAAGCTCATTGGCTGGGGCCAGGGCGGCGTGGATCCCAAGATCATGGGCGTGGGCCCGGTACCCGCCTCCCGTGCCGCCATGAAGAAGGCCGGCGTCACCATCGACGACATTGACCTCATCGAGGCCAACGAGGCCTTTGCCGCCCAGTCCATCGCCGTGGCCCGGGAACTGGGCTTCGACATGAGCAAGGTCAACGTCAACGGCGGCGCCATTGCCCTGGGCCATCCCGTTGGCGCCTCCGGTGCCCGGATCATTGTCACCCTCCTGCACGAGATGCAAAAGCGTCCCGAGGCCAAGAAGGGCTTGGCGACCCTTTGCATCGGCGGCGGCATGGGTGTCGCCACCGTGTTCGAGAAGTGCTGAGCGCCAGAGAGCGTATAGAGCGTTTTCCTCGTGATCGAAAAGATTTGCCGCCGTGTCAGCGGCCTGAACTGCGGTGGATCTGAAAGAGCGCGATTGTCCCCCTGGCGGCACCGTCAGGGGGACTGCTTTTTGGAGGGATTTGCATGAAAAGAACCATCTTTGCCATCCTGCTGTCCTGTCTGTGTATGCTGGCCCTGTCCGCCTGCAGCAACGCCGGCATCATCGGCGGAGCCGACGGCCCCACGGAGATCATCGTCTCCGGCCCGGACACGGATACGCCCACGGATACCCCCCGGGATTTGACGGCGGCGGAACTGAAAACCTACGAGAAGTTTCTGAACCAGGGGGATGTGAACGGCTTCCTCATGAGCACCTATGAGACGCCCCTGGACGCGGACTACTTCCAGGTCTTCTACACCGGGGCGGGTGTGGAACTGACGCCTGCCCCGGAGCGGATCCAGGCGTATCTGGACGCCCACGGCTATGAGGAACTGTACACGGACATCACCTTCATCAGCCCCGAGGGCATGGACCAGGTGATCCGTCACCGCACGGGCCATACCTTGGAGGAGGTGCTGGAACACGGCAACTCCCTGACCCGCTTCTTGGAGGAGGACGGCACCTACGTCAATATGCACGGGGACACCAACCGCTTCCCGGTGTACGTCCAGAGCGGCACGTGGAACGGCGACGGCACGGTGACGGTTTACAGCCAGGACACGGACGCCCCGGAGGGCTACGATCCGGAGCTTTTGAGCGCCAACACCTTTACCACGGTGCTGAAAACCGGAGACGAACCCCTGATTGTGTCCAATGAGATCACCGGCGGCTGGATGATGGAGGTTTACAATGGGGACTATGGGGAGATTGGCCCGGTGGAACTGACTGTCCAGCGTCCCCCTTTTGACGGCTATTACCACGTCTCCGGCACGGTCCCGGAGGACGACACCCTGCCCGTCACCCTGGCCCTGCTGCAGGAAACGGAGGAAGGGTCCAGCTTAGACGACAGCATGACCGACTGGAACCCGGAGGCCACCTGGGACATAGACGAGTTTTACCGCTATGAGATCGAGGACGGACAGTATCCCGGGGAACTGCTCCGGATTTACGGCGCGGGGGACGGGGAACTGCTCTATTCCATGGACTTCTCCTCCTTCCTCTTAGTCCATCATGGGCGGGGACTTAGAGGGCCTGGACGCCCAGTCCCTGCGCTGGGCCAGAATCGCCAACGGCACCCTGTACGTGGCCAGCGCCCATCCCACCTACGCGGAAACCACCAACGGCCAGAACGCCTATCTCACCGCTGTGGACCTGTATGACGGCTCCATCCTCTGGCGCAGCGAGCCCCTGGTGTGCAACTCCCACAACTTCGTCCTGGCCGGGGTGGACCAGGGGGGCACCATCGAGGAGGGCGTGATCCTCTGCGGCTATGGCTTCACCAATGAGGACGACTACCTGTACCAGATCAGTTTGGAGACAGGCCAGGTGCTGAGCCGGACCCCGCTGGCCACGAAAGCCGACTGGCTGGCCTTTGACGGCAACACGCTGATGGTCCAGTGTTACAACAGGCTCTATCTTTACGACGTCTCCTATGGCTGAGAAAACAGGGAATGAGAAAACGGCCTCCGCCCCGGGAAGGTTTCTTCCCGGGGCGGAGGTTTCTGCTGTCCTTATGGAGTTTCTTTTTTTAGGAGATCATGGCGTCCAGGGACTGGGCCAGGGGCCTGGAATCCGTATCCATCAGCATGACCTTGAGCCGCACCGCCCCGGCCACGGAACCCTCCGGGATGCTGACGGGAATCGTACTGCCGTCGGAGGCGCTGGCTGTGCCGCAGCCCATTCCTAAGAACTGCCCGCCGCCGCCGTAGAAGGCCACAACGCAGGTTACCCGCCGGGAGCCCAGGCTGGCTTTGGAGACGGGTACCGTCAGGGAGGTCAGGGTGTCAAGCACGGCGGCGTTGACCACCGCGCCGTTGGAGGTCACGGGAGTGCCCAGTTCCCACTCATAGGCGTCCTGGGACTCCTGAGGAGCGGCGCTGTTATAGTGCATCAGGGCGTTTTGCAGAGGTTCGTTATAGAGGCCGACCACCACGTTGTCCCGCCACTGTTCCATGGATCCGGCGTAATACACATCAGCCAGACCGCAGGAGTTAAAGGCCGAGTTGGCAATCACCACCACGGACGTGGGAAGCGCCACCCAGGACAGGGACTTGCACTGATAAAACGCGTTGGAGGGGATGCCGCTGAGCCCGTCGGGAATGGTCAGGCTTTGGAGGCTTTCACACCCGCTGAAAACATTTTCGCCCATGCTGATGATACTGCCGCCCAGCGTGACGGACCGGAGGTTCGCGCAGCCGGCAAAGACATTGCCGCCCAGGCTGGACACGGTTGCGGGGATCCGCATGGAGGTCAGGCTGGTGCAGCCCTCAAAGAGGGAGGTTTCCAGCCGTTCCACGCCGCTGGGAATGCTGATGCCTGTCAGTCCGGTACAGCCGCTGAAAGCGCCGGTACCCATATCCGTTACGCTGTTGATGGTGATGTTGTTCAGCCGCGGGCAGTCCGAGAAGCCATAGTCCCCGATGCGGGTAACGCTGCCCAGGTTGATGGTGCGCAGATTTGTACAGCCGGAGAAGGCGCCTACGGGGATCCGGGTTACGTTCCGGGGCAGGGTGATGGTTTCCAGGCTGATGCAGTCGGAGAAGGCGTTTTCCTCAATGTTCCGCAGGCCGCTGGGGAGGCTGACGCCCTTCAAACTGTAACAGTTGGCGAAGGCGGAAGGCTCAATGGCGGTCACAGAGCCGGGGATGGTGATGGAGGACAGGCGCACACAGGACTGGAACGCGGAAGTGGGCACTACGGAGACGCCGCCCAGTCCGGCCTCTAAGAGGTTGGAACAGCCGGAGAACGCGGACTCGCCGATACTTACGACGCTCATGGGCACGGACACCCGTACCAGACTCTCACAGCCCAGAAACGCCCCGTCGGGGATGCTGGAAATGCCCTCATCCAAAGTCACTTCCACGCTGCTGCCATAATCCGAGGCGGTGCGCCAGGGCGTATAGGCGGGATCCGACACCACCAGGGAGCCGCTTCCGGTCAGGCGTACGCTGGAAATGGAGAGGCACCCGTCAAAGAGATCCAGGGTTTCGCTGTTGGACAGGGAGGCGGGCATGGTGATGGATTTCAGGTTTTCGCAGTCGTTGAACGCGGAAGCGCCTATTTGATCGGAGCGGAGATTCGCGGGAAGGATGATAGACGGCAGGCGGGTACAGGCGGCAAAGGCGGCCTCGCCGATGGTCTCCACACCGGCCAGATTCAGCCCGGAGGCCAGGGACTCGCAGTAGGTAAAGGCCTCTTTTCCGATGGTTTTCAGCGTAGTGGGCAGATCCACCTCCGCCAGGCTGGAACAGCGGTAAAACGCCCGCTCCCCGATGGACACCGCCTTCCCCAGGCTCGCGGAGGTCAGGGCGGAGCACTCATAAAAGGCGTAGGGGCCGATGCTGGTGACGCTGTCGGGGATGGTGACACTGACCAGGGTTTCGCACTCGGAGAACATATCCTCCGGCACGGCGGTGATGCCGTCTCCCAACACCACGGTAACGCTGTTCCCCACATCAGAGGCGTTGCGCCAGAGGGTCGCGTCGGGATTGCGCAGGTTGATCTCCCCGGGCCCCGTCAGGGTGATATGGGTGATGGCGTCGCAGTCCGCAAAGACGCTGGTATCCAAGGGGGCGGGGACGGTGACCCGGGTCAGGCCGGTACAGCCGTAGAAGGCGTTGGCCCCCAGACTGGTCACAGTTCCGGGAATGACGATGCTGGCCAGATTTTCACACCCGGAGAAGGCTTCCGCGCCGATGGTTCTCAGGTTTGACGGCATGGTGACGCTTTCCAGGCGGGAACAGCCTAAAAACGCGGAGGCCCCGATGCTGGTGACGCTGTCGGGCAGGAGGACGCTGACAAGGTTTTGGCACTCCTCGAACATCTGGGCGGGAATGGCGGACGCGCCGTCGTCAATCTTCACGGTGACGTTTCTTCCGGCGTCGGACCCGGTGTACCAGGGCGTGGCGGAGGGGTCCGACTGGGCGATGGAGTAGGTACCGGAACCCGTGATCCGGACATAGGAGATACCGGTACAGCCGTTAAAGGGCATGGTGTTCTCCGAGAAAGCGTACCTGCCGGGGACGGTGACGCTCTTTAATCCGGAACAGTCCGCAAAGGCGTCGCTGCCCAGGGAGAGGCTGGCGCTGGTGGAGAGGATGACGCTCTCTAAGGCATAGCAGTCCTGGAACGCGCTGGCCCCGATGCTGGTGGCATGGCTCAAATCCAAATCCCCCGACAGGCGGCCGCACCCGGAAAAGGCGGACGCGCCGATGGAGGTGACGGTTTCCGGGATCACAAGGCTGGTGAGGTTGGCGCAGTCAGCGAACGCGCTTCTGGGAATGGCCCGGAGGCCGCTGTCCAGTTCCACCTTGACGGGGTGATTATCTCCTGCCGCCGATCCCACGTACCAGGGCATTTC
>CAJOHW010000067.1 GCA_905234565.1 uncultured Oscillibacter sp.
GTATCGCCGTTCTGGAATACCATTGTGCCGTCCTCATAGAGAATGGCGAAAATATTTTCCTGAAGATCCGCGGGATCGGCGGTATCCTCCGTCAGTTCCGTCGGCGTAAACTGGAAGATGAATTTCAGCTTCATGCTCTCCTTCCCTGTCCATGCCTGTTTCCCGCCGGGGGTATTGGCGTCGCCGAAAATCCGGAAGCCGGTATAGCTGGGGGTCTTGGACGCGGACCGGAGAATGCCGTTGGTGCCGAAGGACATCTCCGCCGCCGTTTTCCCCGGCAAAACGGGATAGGTCTGATAGTTCTTCTGCGCGTTGGCATAGGACGCCTGCTCCGGGATCTCCGTCTTTTCCAGGTGGTCCGCGTCGAACACTACATAGCAGGAGACGGTCCGGTTCTCCTCCTTGGAAATATCCGTCCCGGGTTCCGCCAGGGTAAACTTGCTGGCGGTGGGCTTCACCTGTACGGAGGCCCGCAAGGGCGTGTCAGACTGATTGGTGATGTAAAACGTGTCGCTGAACACGCCGGAGCTGGATTGGAGGGTTTTGCCGTTGGCGGAGTAATCCAGCGTCAGGCGGTAAGGGTTGATGGTGGCCTTGCCCGCCTTGGATCCGGGGATGGTGACTTTGATGGTGGCGTTCTGGAACTGACTGTCGATGGTGAAGCCGGAGGCCTTCTTGGTCCACGCCTGGTCGGTCTTTGCCGCCGCGCCCACGGCGTCCTCGATGATCTTCTCCGACAAGATCTCTTGGGGATTATCTACCCCCCCTGGCTGTAAAGCAATTACGCTTTGCACGAGGGATGCCGCCATGGCAACCGCCGCCAGTCCGGAGAGACACCGCCGTTTCTGATGGTTCATGATATCCGCTCCTTCCCGTTTTTGGATATAGTAGGACGTATCTACATTAGATATCGGCAGGGACACGGAAAAAGTTAGAGGCGGAGGGAAATTTTTCTACCCGGTCTTGACAGAGGCCGCTCCTTCCTCTAAAATCAAAGCAGAAGCGTTTCCTCTTTACAGATTCGGCCCACGGCGGGGAGGACGGACTATGCGTGAGAAAAAATACGTGATCGCCCTGGATCAGGGTACCACCAGCAGCCGCTGTATTCTCTTTGACCGGCAGCAGCGGATGATACAGGTCTCCCAGCGGGAGTTTACGCAGATCTATCCCAAACCCGGCTGGGTGGAGCACAACCCCATGGAGATCTGGTCCAGCCAGTACAGCGTCCTGAACGAGGTCCTGGCCCAGAGCGGCATCGACCCAAAGGAGATCGCCGGTATCGGCATCACCAACCAGCGGGAGACCACCATCCTGTGGGATCGGGAGACGGGCCGCCCCGTATACAACGCCATTGTCTGGCAGTGCCGGAGGACGGCGGAACTGTGCGAGGAACTGAAACAGGACCGGGAATTTACGGAGTATGTGCGTCAGCACACCGGACTGCTGGTGGACGCCTATTTCTCCGCCACGAAAATCCAGTGGATTTTAGACAACGTGGAGGGGGCCCGGGACCTGGCGGAACAGGGACGACTGCTCTTTGGTACTGTGGACACCTGGCTGGTGTGGAAACTCACCGGCGGCGCGGTCCATGTGACGGATTACACCAACGCCAGCCGGACCATGCTCTATGACATCGGGAACCTGCGCTGGGATGAGGCCATCTGCCGCCGTTTAGGGATCCCTATGTCCATTCTGCCGGAGGTCCGCTCCTGCAGCGAGGTGTACGGCACCGCCAACCTTCAGGGCGTAGAAGTCCCTGTGGCGGGCATCGCCGGGGACCAGCAGTCCGCCCTCTTTGGGCAGGCGTGTTTTGAGGCGGGACAGGCCAAAAATACCTATGGCACCGGCTGTTTCCTGCTCATGAACACGGGAACCAAAAAATATGAGAGCCAAAAGGGCCTGGTGACCACCATCGCCATGGGATTGAACGGGGAGATCCAGTACGCCTTAGAGGGCAGCGTCTTTATCGGGGGAGCCGTGATCCAGTGGCTCCGGGACGAGCTGCATCTGGTCAACGACGCCGCCGACACGGAGTATTTCGCCACCCGGATTCCGGACAGCGGGGGAGTATACCTGGTGCCGGCCTTCACCGGGCTGGGGGCCCCCTATTGGGATATGTACGCCCGCGGGGTGCTGGTGGGTCTGACCCGGGGTACCGGACGGAACCACATCATCCGGGCAGCTCTGGAATCCATCGCCTATCAGACCGGGGACGTGCTTCACGCCATGGAGGAGGACGCGGGAATCCGGTTAAAAGACCTCCGTGCCGACGGCGGGGCCTCCGCCAACAATTTTCTCATGCAGTTCCAGGCAGATATTACAGGCCGCAGCATTCTCCGCCCTGTGATTCGGGAGACCACTGCCCTGGGGGCGGCGTACCTGGCGGGACTGGCCACGAACTTTTGGAAGGACCGGGCGGAGATCCAGGCCCAGTGGACCTTAGATCGGCGCTTTGAGCCGGAGATGGACGCGGAGCGCCGTCAGGCCCTGCGCCAGGGTTGGGACAAGGCCGTGGTCCGGGCCCTGTCCTGGGCGGAGTGACAAGCAATCGTGTCACGGCGGGGAGGACAGTATGAGCGTAAGATGGCATATCTATTTTTCCGGACGGGTCCAGGGCGTGGGCTTCCGGTACCGCGCCGCCTTTGCGGCCCGCTCCCTCTACCTGACCGGCTGGGTGAAAAATCTGTGGGACGGCCGGGTGGAGATGGAGGTCCAGGGCGAACTGTCCCAGATCCGGAAATTTCTCATTCAGCTCCGGGGGGAGAAATACATCCGGATTGAGAATATGGAGATTGAGGAACTGCCCACCCAGGCGGAGAGGATCTTTGTCATCCGCTGACCGCCCGGAACTTGAGAGGAGGTTTTTCCCATGCGATGCCCGTTTTGCGGCTTTATGGAGAGCAAAGTGGTGGATTCCCGGCCTGCCGACGAGGGGACCAGCATCCGGCGGCGGCGGGAGTGCCTGTCCTGCGCCCGGCGGTTTACCACCTATGAGACGGTGGAGAGCTTTCCCATCGTGGTCATCAAAAAGGACGGCAGCCGCCAGAGTTTCGACCGGGACAAGATTCTGCGGGGAATGCTGACCGCCTGTGAAAAGCGGCCGGTTGCCCTGATTGACCTGGAACACATCGCGGGGGAGATTGAGCAGTCCCTGCAAAACTCCATGGAGCGGGAAGTCTCCTCCCAGGCCATTGGGGAGGAGGTCATGCGGCGGCTGCGGGACGTAGATCAGGTGGCCTATGTGCGCTTTGCCTCCGTGTACCGCCAGTTCAAGGACATCGACACCTTCATGGAGGAACTGAACAAACTCTTAGCGGAACATCAATAAGCGAAAAAACAGCAACAAGAAGAAAGCGCCCTTTCCGGTTTGGAAAAGGCGCTTTTTTGTAAATCTTATTGCATGGCGTCCCGGAGGGTGTCTGTAATGGCCCCCTCAAAGACCCGGTCCGCGTGGCCGTGGAGGGTTTCCAACGCCGCCGCCGCCAGGGTACAGGGCACATTCCCGCCCATAAAGAGGTCCAGGTCCAGGCCGAACCGCATCTCCGTATCCCCGTTTTGTCCGGCGTTTTTCAGCCGCTCAGGGCCCGCATGTATCTTCACCTTACAGCTGGAATCCAGCTGCATGGTCAAATCCAGGCCGTACTGGCTCACCCGGTCCTCCGCCACGTCCGTCTCCCCCAAGGGGCCCGTATAGGGGGCGGAGATAAGTTTCGTCCAGGGCGTTCCCTGGAGCCCCAGACGGGTACGGGAGACAAAATTCCGGTACCGCAGTCCCACCCGCTGGAAGTAGGCGGGGTGGTACAGCCGGATAAAGGCCGCCAAGGGGCGGTCCAGGTGATGGGCGAACTCCTCCCAGCCGGGATAGCGCAGGGTAGACAGGGCGATAAAATCCCGGGTCAGGTTGATCTTCCACACGCCGTCGGCGGACAGGAAATGGTAGTTCGTCACTGGCGGCGGTGTCTCCACCTGTACATTGGGAGTGCCCAGGCCCGTCAGCTTCGGGGCAGGCATATCCTGCCTGCGGGCGTACTGGGGAAACACTTCCCGGATGTCCTCCTGAAATTCCGCCGGCTCTTTCTGGTTAATGGACAGGATCGTGGGAAAACGGAGCTGGCAGATAGCCTCATGGACCGGAGGATTTTGATAATGGGCGCGGGGCCGGTCGGAAAAGAGCATAGACAAGACCTCTTTTCTAAGTCAGGTTTGAAAGATTCCTCAAATCTTATGCTTATGAGTATAGTTCCCGAAGGGGAAAATGTCAAGATAAGGAGACAAATATAAAACCCACTCCAAGATGGAGTGGGTTCGTTGTGGAGCGAGTGCCCTCTAAATTAAACAACGTGAACGAGAAGAGGTGACAGACGGCTGACCAAGAGATATGCTCAACTCTCCGTCAAGCAGTTCTCCTT
>CAJOHW010000068.1 GCA_905234565.1 uncultured Oscillibacter sp.
ATAAAGGAAACACTATGCCTAAGAAAAAACAACCCAACGAAACCCGCCCCCGGGGGGGCAATCCCAACGTCATGGGCCTGCGGGCGGCGGTCCTGGACCAGCCCATTACCGAGACCCTGGAAACCAACTATATGCCCTACGCCATGAGCGTCATTGTCTCCCGGGCCATTCCGGAAATCGACGGCTTCAAGCCCTCCCACCGGAAACTCCTGTACACCATGTACAAGATGGGCCTTCTCACCGGAGGACGCACCAAGTCCGCCAACATCGTGGGCCAGACCATGCGCCTGAACCCCCACGGGGACGCCGCCATCTATGACACCATGGTCCGCCTGTCCCGGGGCTACGGGGCCCTGCTGGCCCCCTTTGTGGACTCCAAGGGCAATTTCGGCAAGGCCTATTCCCGGGATATGTCCTGTGCCGCCCCCCGGTACACCGAGGCGAAACTCACCTCCATCTGTCAGGAACTGTTCCGGGACATCGACAGCGACACTGTGGATTTCGTGGACAACTACGACAGCACCATGAAAGAACCGGTGCTTCTGCCCACCACCTTCCCCAATATCCTGGTCAGCGCCAACAGCGGCATCGCCGTGGGCATGGCCTCCCAGTTCTGCGGCTTCAACCTCCGGGAAGTCTGCGAAACCGCCATTGCCTACCTGAAAAATCCGGACTGCGACCTGTTCTCCACCCTCCTGGCCCCGGACTTCCCCACCGGCGGGGAACTGCTGTGGGACGCCGGCGCGGTCCGGGAGATCTATGAGACAGGCCGGGGCAGCGTCCGGGTCCGGGCCAAGTACCGGTATCTGAAGGCGGAGAACTTAATCGAGATCTATGAGATCCCCTACTCCACCACGGTGGAGGCCATTTTGGACAAGGTGGCGGAACTGATCAAGGCCGGAAAGGCCAAAGAGATCGGGGATATGCGGGACGAGACGGACCTTTCGGGGCTGAAACTGGCCATTGACCTGAAACGGGGCACGGATCCGGACCGGCTTATGGCCCGGCTCTTTAAGCAGACGCCCTTAGAGGACAGCTTCGCCTGTAATTTCAACGTCCTCATTGCGGGCAGTCCCCGGGTGCTGGGGGTCCGGGCCCTGCTGGAGGAGTGGACCGCCTGGCGGACGGAATCCGTGCGCCGGAGGGTGTACTTCGTCTTAGGAAAGCGGAAGGAAAAACTCCATCTCCTCCAAGGGCTCCAGAAAATCCTCCTGGACATCGACAAGGCCATCCACATCATCCGGGAGACGGAGCGGGAGGCGGACGTGGTGCCCAACCTCATGATCGGCTTTGGCATCGACCAGATTCAGGCGGAGTACGTGGCGGAGATCCGGCTGCGGAACATCAACCGGGAATACCTGCTGAACCGTACAAAGGAGATCGCGGATCTGGAAGCGGAGATCGCCGATTTGGAGGACACCCTGGCCAATCCCAAACGGGTGAAGAAGATTTTGACGGAGGAACTGAAAGCCGCCGCCAAAAAATACGGGGAGCCCCGCCGGACCACCATCCTCTATGAGTACGATGCCGCCGCCGGACAGGAGGAGCCGGAGGAACCGCCCTATCCGGTCCATGTGTTCCTGTCAAAACAGGGGTACTTTAAGAAAATCACGCCGTTGTCCCTGCGCATGGGCGGCGCGCAGAAGTATAAGGACGGGGACGCCCTGCGCCAGACCTTTGAGACGGTGTCCAACGCCGAGATCCTGTTCTTTACGGACCGCTGCCGGGCCTACCGGGCGCGGCTGAGCGAGTTCGAGGACGGCAAGGCCAGTCTCTTAGGGGACTACCTGCCGGGGAAACTGGGCATGGAACCGGGAGAAAACGTGGTCTACGCCGTACTGCCGGGAGAGTACAGCGGCACGCTGGTGTTCTTCTTCGCCAACGGCAAGGCCGCCCGGATCCCCCTGTCCGCCTACCAGACCAGCTCCAACCGCCGCAAACTCACCGGGGCCTATTCCGACAAGTCCCCCCTGCGGTCCATGTGCCGGGTGGATACGGAGCGGGAAGTGGCGGTCTATTCCACGGACGGACGGTGCCTTGTCTGCTCCACCGCCCTGATTGCCGCCAAAACCACCCGGTCCGCCCAGGGCATCGGGGTGCTGAAACTGAAAAAGGACGCCGAACTGGACCGGGCCTGTCCCCTGGAAAATACGCCTATCGTCAATTCCGCCCGGTACCGCTCCCGTACCCTGCCCGCCGCCGGAGCGGTCCTCCGCCCGGAGGACGCCGAGGAGCGCCAAATGGAACTGGACGGCCTGTAAGCCCCTGTACGCGGTCCGTAAGCCTTAGAGCCTGTTTCGTATCCCGCACACTGCGGGATACGAAACAGGCTCTTAAAAACGATTGACAAAGTGAACCGGATGGATATAATAGTTTTATGTTCAAGATCACGAAAGGGAGTGTTCCGCCATGCTTGTCAACCGTTCCGAGAACCTTGCCCCTGTCCACTCCGATATCCGCGGGCCATTGTATCTGGAAAGCCAGCGTATGGCGAAAGAGGGCATCAAAGTCCTGCGGCTCAACACCGGCAACCCCGCCACCTTCGGCTTCGGAATGCCCGACAGCGTCCGCCGCGCCCTCCTGGACAACGTGGATAAGGCCGTGGCCTACTGCGACCTGAAGGGAATGCCCGCCGCCCGGGAGGCCATCTGCGCCTACCACAAAGGCAAGGGCATTCAGGACATCACCCCCGATGATGTGTACATCGGCAACGGCGTCAGCGAACTGGTGCTCATGTGCCTGCTGGCCCTGTGCAACAAGGGGGACGAGATCCTCCTGCCCTCTCCCAGCTATTCCCTGTGGTCCAACTCTGCCTATATCTCCGGGGCCACCCCCGTGTTCTACACCTGCGACGAGTCCAACGGCTGGTATCCCGACATTGCCGATATCCGCCGGAAAGTCACGAAACGCACCCGGGCCATTACCATCATCAACCCCAACAACCCCACCGGCGTGGTCTATCCCAAGCAGGTCTTAGAGGATATCATCCAGGTGGCCCGGGAAAATGACCTCATCATCTTCTCCGACGAGATCTATGACCGTCTGCTTATGGACGGCGTGGAACACTACTCCACCGCCGCCCTGGCTCCGGACCTGATGGTCATCACCACCAACGGCCTGTCCAAGTCCCATATTATCTGCGGCTTCCGCTGCGGCTGGATGGTCATCAGCGGTTACAAGGGCAAGGCGGAGGACTATTTGGAGGGCATCTTCCAAATGGCCGCCATGCGGCTCTGCTCCAACGCCCTGACCCAGCTGGTGATTCCCGCCGCCCTGGCCGACGATGCCAGCACCCAGGCCATGATGGTCCCCGGCGGCAGGATCTATGAACAGCGGGAGGCCACGTTCCGGGAACTGGCCCACATCGAGGGCCTGACCTGCGTGAAGAATCAGGCGGCGTTCTACGCCTTCCCCAAACTGGACGCCAAAAAGTTCAACATCACCGACGACAAGAAGTTCGCCTTTGACCTGCTCCATGAAAAGCACATCTTCCTGGTGCCCGGCTCCGGGTTCGATATGCCCACCCCGGACCACTTCCGTATCGTCATGCTGCCCGAACCCGGCGAAATGGCCCAGGCCATGCGGGATCTGGGCGATTTTCTGAAAGATTACCGGCAGTAAACGAGGAAGGGAGGCCGTTTCTATGGGAATGACAGACGCCCAGTGGAAAGACGCCCTCCGCAATCAGATGGAGGACTGGGAAGAAGTGGAGGAACTGCTCCGGGCGGGCAAACAGGAGGAGGCGTTGCAGAAAATCGCCAAAATCAAGCGGCGGATTCAAGAAGGGATTGAGAGCTGAACCCCTTCCCGGGAGAGGCGCGGAGTGATGACAGAAAAAGTGCTGGCAGCGTTTTTGATTGACGCGTATCTGGATATGATGCGCGTCAAGCGGTCGGCGGACCGGGACCGGGAACTGGACGAACAGATCCGGAAAACCAAAGTGAAGCTGGAAACCCTGGGCGCCGCCGTGGAGAACCTGACAGAGGAATAAACGCAATCATCCCCCTCTCCGATGGAGAGGGGGTGTTCTAAAATGAAGCCCCGTCCCCGTTGACAAGCGGCGGTCCATCCTGTAAAATAGCCTTTGCGAGGAAAACAGGCAGTCGCGTGGGCAGGCCGAAAGGCCGTCCATGAGGAAAGTCCGGGCTCCACAGGGCAAGGATAACGGGTAACGCCCGCCGAAGGCGACTTCAGGAAAAGTGCAACAGAGACGGGGTAAGGCTGGAAAGGTGCGGTAAGAGCGCACCCGATAACAGGGAACTGTTTATCGCTGTAAACTCTATCCGGAGCAACACCGTGGCATGGAAGCGCAAGGCCGGCCCGGCCGCTTCCCGGAGGTGGCTTGAGCGTATCGGCAACGATGCGCCCAGATAGATGACTGCCAGATACAGAACCCGGCTTACAGTTTTGCTCGCAATATCGCCCCCGGTCCGTCTGCGCGGACCGGGGGCGTGGGTTGTGATGGGGCGGGCAGAGGTTTGAACTCTCCTAAGTTGGCGAGACGCCAACCTGTGCCCAAACGATACTCATAGGACGCGCTCGGACCTCCCTTGAAAGGCTAAGAGGGAGGTCCGGGCTTTTTCTATATGAACTGGACAGTGAAAAGTTATCAGTGAGAAAAACGATAAAGAAAGCGTAGAGGGCAGGCACTTTTCGGCAAGAAAGCGCAACAATTCAGGCGTGATTCGC
>CAJOHW010000069.1 GCA_905234565.1 uncultured Oscillibacter sp.
GCCGCCGCTGCTGCCGCCGCCGCTGCTGGGCACGTTGTAGAACACCGCGATGGTCACGGGAGCCAGCGTGGCGGCGGGCATAATGAAGGTCGAGGGGTTGTTCTGGATGCCGGTGACATCCATGTACCGCCCGCTGCTGTCCCGCACGTTCATGGAGCTGTAATTATAGCCCGAAGCGGGGCTGTGGCCCACGCTGATGCGGTCGCCGGGACGGATGCTGTCCTGACGGTCCGTGAAGGTCAGGATGCCGTTGTCGTCCGCGGCAGCCACCACATCCCAGGTGCCGCCCGCGTTCTGCCGCTCCACCCGGGTAACCTGGGAGGAGTTGCCGTTGGCGTTGCTCTCAGGCGTGAACTGGTAGGCGGGGACGAAGTCCGGCGTCACGGTGACGGGCCGGGCAGAGGGCATGAGGAACGTGGAAGTCCGGGTATCCGGAGCGGTCTCCACGTCCACAGAAGCGCCGTTGCCGTCCCGCACGTCCACGCCCTTGAACATAAAGCCGGGATCGGGGATGTGGGAGACCGTGATCCGGTCGCCGTTCTGGGGCGCGTCGGCCGCGGCGCGGCGCTTCCAGGTGTTGGTGTCAGGATCCCAGTACTCGATGCCGGAGACCCGGGTCGCGCCGTCGGGATCGCTGGTGACAGAGATGTTCCCCGCCAAAGCCGCCGGAGTGGGCGTGTTGTCAGAGGGAACGTTGTCCTGGATGACCAGAATGATCCGGCTGAGGATGGCGGCGACTTGGGCCCGGGTCACGTTGATGTTGGGCCGGAGGGTACCGTTGCTGTATCCGCGGATCAGGTCATGCAGGCGGCAGTAGTCCACGTCTTCCCGGAAGGTCTGGGGCACCAGAGTGTAGAAGTCCGAGAACTGGTTGACGGGAGTTTCCGCCAGTTTGATGTCGTAGCCCTTGTAAACGATGTACCGGTGAACCAGGGCGGCGATTTGTGCCCGGCTGATGGGGTTGTTGGGCCGGAATTCCCGCCGGTTGTCAACCGTATAACCGTTTACAATGTTGTTTTCGGTGGCCCAGGCGATAGCCCCGGCGGCCCAGAACTCTCTGGGTACGTCCGAAAACACCGTGTCGGTGGGGACGCGCTCAACCTGCAGGCCCTCCATCCGGGACAGCACCACCACGAACATGGCCCGGGTCATATTCCGTTCCGGGGCAAAGGTGGTGGGCGTGGTGCCCTGGAAGAGCCCGGCACCTACAACTCTGTCGATCTCATGGTAGGCCCAGTGGGTAGAGGGTACGTCCGTGAACCTCGCTGCTCCTCCGCTTCCCGTGACGAGAGGCTCGTCCACCGCCGCCGCGTGAACGCCCAGGGAAGCGATCATCACGATGGCCAGGAAGAGAGAAGCAATCCGTCTCTTCATGCGATTTCCTCCTTTTTTCGCACAAAATTTTACGGGGGGTAGCTGCCAGGCACGGATGCCCCGCGGGACGCATGATATCCTGCCCGGGTCAGTGCCTGCCCTCCGCACCCATACCCCGCTCTCGCTGTCCAGCAATGGCCGATGCGCGGTCCGTTCCCGGGCAGAACACCTCCGCGCATGGACAGCCTGTCCGAAAAGCGATCCTCGCGGCGCCTTACAAACAGGTATGAGTAGGGCTATTATAATCTGCCAACGTAGAAAAATCAAGGGGGTTCTTCGTTTTTCGCGGCCTTTCGTCCTCATGATTGCGGGGAAAAAAGCCCGGATTTTTCGATATATAGTGTAAATATACTAACTTTCTCTCGTAACTCCCAAATTTTTCCGGAATTTGTAACTATGTTACAAAGTTACAATTCCGTTCCAAATCCCCAAAAGGCCCGGGCAAGGCGTTCCAGGTCCCCGGGGGTATCCGCCAGGAAGTCCGCCTCCCCCAGGGAGGCCCGGGGGCGGTACCCCCAGGTGACGGCGCACACCCGCACTCCCGCGTTGTGTCCTGTCAGCACGTCCGTGGCGCTGTCCCCGATGAACAAGGTCCCCTCCGCCGGAATCCCCAGCTCTTTCAGCGTCTCCCGGCCCAGGGACGGATCCGGCTTCACGGGACGCCCCGCCCGGTGGCCGTGGACCACGTCAAATACCCCGGGATAGAACCGCTCCATCAGTTCCCGGGTGAAACCGTCGGGTTTGTTGGACAGCACCGCCATTTTTACGCCCCATTCCCGGAAGCGTCCCAGCAGTTCCGGCATTCCGGGAAAGGGACGGGTCCGGTCCACGCAGTGGGCGGCGTACTGGTCCAGGAACCGTTCCAGGGTCTCCGCCCGCTTTTCCGGGCTCTGGGCCTCCGGCGGGGACATCTGCCGGATGAGATTCTCCATACCGTGGCCCACCAGGGCCTGAAACTCCCGGTCCGTCCACTGCCGCCAGCCGTTCTCCCGGCACACGGCGTTGCCCGCCGCCGCCAGGTCCCCGATGGTATCCAGCAGCGTGCCGTCCAAATCAAAAATCGCCCCGCAAGTCATAGATTAGCTTCTCCTTCCAGAGAACACAGTTTCACCCCCGACGCCGTCAAAACGGCGCACTCCCGGTATCCCGCCGCTCTTGCCCGGTCCGCCGCCGCGTCGTAGGCGTACACGATTGCCTCCGGGCTGTGGGCGTCGGCGGTGAGGATCACCTGTCCCCCCCGCTGACGCCAGGCCTTCAAAAGAAACAGCGCCGGATAGGGTTCCCGGCGGTAGCCCCGGGACATGGCCCCGGTGTTGATTTCCAGCAGGGTCCCGGAGGGGTCCGCCGCCTGCAAGGCCCCTAACGCGGCGGAACGGTAACGGGGATGGGTTTCGTCAAAAATAGCCCCGTTCTGGTTGTACTTCGTGATTAAGTCCAGATGCCCCAGAATCGTGGGCTTTCGCCTTGCCATCTCTCCCACGGCGGTGTAATAGGCCTCCGCCATGGCGTACACGTCCCCGTGAAACAGGGCGTCCCGGCAGCGAAAAAACTCCTCCGGCGCGGCGTCCACGGCGTAGTCCCCGCCCCTGCCGTCCGGAAGATGGTGGACGCTGCCGATCCAGTAGTCCAAATCGGCGGGGTCCGTTTGGGAGAAGCTGTCCAGCTCGATGCCCAGCAGTATCTCCATGCGGTCCCCGTACGCCTCCCGCAGGGCCAGCACCCGGGTCCGGTACTCCGTCAAATCCTCCGGAAGGACATATCCCCGGTCCGAGGCGCACTCTGTGTGGCTGTGGCCGGAGAAGCCCAGATACCGCACCCCCGCCCGGTACGCCGCCTCCGCCATGGCCTCCGGGGTCCCCTTGCCGTCACAGAGGGTGGTGTGGATGTGGACCGAGCAGCACATCGGGCCGTAAGGGATCCGGTCCCTCATTGCATCCGCTCCTGCTTCACCTTGTGGTCCACCACATGGCGCTTTTCCAGTTCTTTCGTCACGTCCTCCACGGAGATCCCCGCCTGGACCATCAGCACCATCACATGGTACACAAGATCCGCGATCTCGTACACCGTCTCCTCCCGGTCCTCTTTCCGTCCGGCGATGATGACCTCCGTACACTCCTCCCCCACTTTTTTGAGGATCTTATCCAGGCCCTTCTCAAAAAGATAGGTGGTGTAGCTCCCCTCTTTGGGTTCTGTTTTCCGGCCCGCAATCAGCCGGTACAGCCCCTCATAGCTGAACTGTTTCAACTCCTCCGACAGGTACACCGGCTGGAAGAAACAGCTCTCCCGTCCCGTATGGCAGGCGGGTCCCGCTTTCACCACCTCCACCACCAGGGCGTCGGCGTCGCAGTCGGCGGTGATGGACACCACCCGCTGCACGTTGCCGGAAGTCTCCCCCTTGCGCCACAGCTCCTGACGGCTCCGGCTCCAAAAACAGGTCCGGCCCTCCGCAATGGTAATGGCCAAGCTCTCCGCGTTCATATAGGCCAGAGTCAGAACCTCTTTCGTGTAGTGGTCCTGGACGATGGCGGGAATCAGGCCCCGCTCGTCAAATTTTAATTTTGATTGCAGCTCCGGTTTCCGCTCCATAGATTACTCCACATCCTTTTCAAAAATCAGGTCGATGTCTTTGAATTTGCCGTAGTCGTTGACCACAACCGGCACAAAGCCCGCGTACCGCCACCCACCTTTGGCGTGTTCATCGATGATCTCCCGGTGTCCCTCAAAATTCGCCCCGATCCACTTGCCGCTGTGCAGACGGACATACTCGTAGCGCTTCATGGGATGCCCC
>CAJOHW010000070.1 GCA_905234565.1 uncultured Oscillibacter sp.
CCCCCGGAAGGAGAGGAGGACCTTTGAACTGGCCCTGGCAGGAATTGGGCCTCTCCGGCCCCTGCTCCCTGTCCGAAATCCGCCGGGCCTATGCCGCACGGCTCCAAACCGTCCGGCCGGAGGCAGATCCGGAGGGGTTTCAGAGGCTCCACAGCGCCTATCAGGAGGCCTGCGGCCTGGTCCGCAGAGGCGTCTCCCGGTCCGGGGAACCGGAAACGGGCCCCATAGAACAGGAATCCCAGGCGCGGCAGGCGCGGCGGACCGCCCCCTGGGATTACGCCCGGCTTCTGGCGGAGGGGGAGGCGGAGGACCGGGGGCTTCGATTCCAGCGGGCCATGGACCTGCGGCGAAAAAACCGGAGGCGCTGGCGTCAGTGGAACCGGCCCCAGTCCCCGGCGGGAATGGCGGAGGCGTGGATCGCCGCCGATCTCGCCTTAGTAGATCTGGAACTGCTGGACGCCATGGGGGCGGATCTCCCCACCTGGCGGCAGTACCTAAAAAGCGGGGTATTTCTACGGGCGAAAGACAATCCGGACTTTCTCTTTGCCCTGGAAGCCTTTCTTATGGATCGTCCGGAGTTTCCCCGGGAGATCCGCCGGGCCTTTCTGTGCGCCTATGGGTTGGACCAGAATCCGGCCCCCAAATCCCTCCGGCCCCTCCTTCGTCTGCTGGACCGGGAGAAAACGGACTGGCGGAAGCGGGTCCTTCGCCGGATAGGGGCGCTGCTCATGGCTGTCGGACTGTGCCTGCTGGCTTTGGCGGCGCGGCTGTTCAATCCCTGGGAGGAGCAGGTGTGCGAGTGGATGGAGGCGGACTTCGGACAGTCCTTCCGGACCGTGGAGCGGGGCTTTTTTGAGAGCCGCTTCGCCCCGGTTGCGGATTCGTCCCTGACCTTTCTTGCAAAACTGGACGGTCCCCGGCAGCTGGATTCCCACCGCCGGGGCTATCGGTCCAATTACTCCAACGCCCTGCTGGTCCGGGCGGTGGAGACCTACGCCAAAGCCTTCCAGTACGGCCTGACGGTGGACAGCGGCGGGCTGTCCCAGCCGGAGGGATGTTACATTGAGATGCCCCTGACCGGCGCGGGAGAGGGGATCTCCGCCCTGGGCCGGGTGCTGGACGCCCTGGAACAGGAGTCCTGGTATCAGGAGGATCCGCCGTCCTTTGAACTGTTCCTGTGCTGGAAGGGCTGGTGTTTCTCCTACTACAATTCCACAGAGGGAGAGCCCTTCCACGCCGACGCCGACCGGATCTTCTACGAGCAGCAGTTGGGTCCGGAGCTGTGCCGTCTGCTGGCGGAACAACTGGCGGACGCGGATATGGGTGCGAATACCTGGCGGCTCTATCCCCAGCCCCAGCGCCTGGAGGTGGACGGAGAGGCTTTTTTCCATGTGCTGGCGGCCCAGGAACCGCCGGATTCCCGGCCCCTGTACCACTATCTGCTGTCCCTGGACGGCGGGTCCCTGTTCTGCGTTCCGGCAGAGCGGATGGGGTCCGGCTTATCCCGGCAGGATCTCTATGGAACGAAACCGGAGATCCTCCGGGCAAAGGAGTTTTCTGACGGCGTGGCGGTCTATCACGTGGGGACCGGAAATGGAACGAATAAGGAAAACGTAAGGGAGGCCGGATATCATTCCGGCCTCCCTATTCTTTCTCATGCAGTTCCAGCACTTCTCCGATGATGGCGTTGGATACCAGAAACCCCCGGGGCGTCAGGGCCACACGGCTCCCCCGCCGGACCGCGTATCCCGCTTGCACACACTGGTCGAAAAACGGGCCAAACCGTTCCGGGGATCGCTCGCTTTGTCGTACATATTCCGTCAGGTCAACACCGTCCCCGGTCCGCAGAGACAGCATCAGCCACTCCCGGACCCGTTCTTCCGGAGAGATCCGCTGCCGCTCCGCAAATGACAGATTCCCGTCCTGTACCCCCTGGCAGTAGCCCTCCAAGTCCCGGGACCAGGCGTACCGCTCCCCGCCAAAATCCGAGTGGGCCCCCGGTCCAAACCCGGCATACTCCCCCAGGGTCCAATATTTCCAGTTATGGCGGGAAACCCTGCCGGGTTTGGCGAAATTGGAGATCTCGTACTGCCGGAAGCCCCGGCGTGCCAGTTCCTCCACCGTCCACAGATAACACGCCGATTGAAGCTCCTCGTCTGGGATCGCCAGAGCCTCCCGCCGCTGATACAAAGGGGTCCCCGGTTCCAGTTTCAGGCCGTAGCAGCTCAGGTGTTCCGGTTCCAAGTCCAGGGCCGCGGAGACGCTGGACTGCCAGCGGTCCAGGGTCTGGGCAGGCAGGCCGTAAATGAGATCCAGCGACAAATTCCCAAAGCCCGCCTGACGGATCCTCTCCACCGCCGTCCGAACCTGTTGGAAGGTGTGGATCCGGCCTATGGCGCGCAGTTCCCCGTCGTCCGCCGACTGCATCCCCAGGGAGATCCGGTGGAAGCCCCGCAGGTCCGAAAGCCAGTCCCCCACAGAATCCGGATTGGCCTCTAAGGTGACCTCCGCGTCCTCCGCCACCCGGTACGCCTCCTGCATGGTGCCTCGGATCCGGTTCAGCCGTTCCGGTCCCAGAAGGCTGGGAGTGCCGCCGCCAAAATACACCGTGTCCACCTGATATCCCGCCGCCCGGGGAGCGAACCCGCGCAGATGGGTACACACCGCCTCCGTGTAAGCGTCCATGCGGTCCTCCTTCCCTGGCAGGGAGTAGAAGTCGCAGTAGGCGCATTTCGATTTGCAAAAGGGAACATGAACATACAGCCCCAGAGCCTTTTCCATGACAGCCTCCGTAAAAAAACGACAAAACAAGATTCCTGGATAGTTGTATCATATCCGCCTCCCTCCGTCAAGAGGCCGGAATCCTTCGCCGTTTTCGGACATTTTTCCATATCCTAAGGGCAAACCTCCATACCATTTTCTTCTCCTTATGGCTATAATGCAGGTATTCCCATACAACACGGATCCACAAATCACGCGGAATTACAGGGAGGAATGAATTGTGAAAGGGAAAAAGTGTTTGTCCTTGCTTCTCGCGCTGGTCCTTGTATTCACACTGAGCGCCTGCGGAGGGAGTTCCAGCCAGACGGACGGCAATTCCAATGGCGGCACGGATGCGGCGGCTAATGAGGGCGGCTACAAAACGGACACGCTGATTGTGAATATCTGGGACAACAACCAGCGGGCCGGATTACAGCAGATTGCCGACGAGTGGTCCGCCAAATCCGGCGTCAGCGTCAAAGTGGAAGTGATCAGCTGGGACGCCTACTGGACCCTTCTGGAAGCCGGTGCCACCGGCGGAAACCTGCCGGATGTGTTCTGGATGCACATCAATGAGGCCCAGAAATATATGGCAGGCAACATCCTTTTGAATTTAGATTCCTACATCGCGGCGGATGATCAGAATCCCTCCAGCATGGCGGATGTCTGCCGGGATGTGGCCGGAAAGATGAACGACATTCTGGCCCAGGAGCGCTGAGTTTTTCTGAACCATTGACGGGCGGGCCGGAAAGAATCCGGTCCGCCCCCTTCGTACTTGACAGCGGCAGCGCGTTTATGCTATCTTTCCAGGGGAGGCGCGTACGATGAAAGGCGTTGACACCGCGAAACGAAACCGGCATTATCACTGCCTGGAATATGACCTCTGATCTCCTGCGGGACGGAACGCTGTGATCCCGGCGTCCGGTACGGCCCAGATCTGCGCTATGGCTATCATCTCCATATGGTGCTGTCCGGGAAAGGCGTTTTGCGCGTAGGAAACCGCACCTTCTCTCCCCGCTTTGGGCAGTTCTTTCTCCTGAAAGACCGGGAAGTGGTCGAGTACGCCGCCGATACGGAGGACCCTTGGGAGTACTGCTGGGTCACCTATTATGGCACAAAGGCAAAGCAACTCTCCGAGGAAATCGGCTTCGCGGAAAACGTTTACTGTTTGGAATCCAGCGCCGATCCAAAGGTCTTTTATGAGCTGGTCCTCAAAATGTATGAGAAGCCGGAGATGAACTGCGCCAGCGACCTTTACCGCTGCGGAATTCTGTTGGAGTTTCTGTCCCTGGCTATGGAATCCGTAAGCGCAAAGACACCGAAACGCCTCCGTCCTTCCGATTCCGCCGCAAAAACTTACGTGGATCGGGCCATCCAGTTTATCCAGTACAATTACGCCTCCATCCGGGTCAGCGACATTGTGAACTATATCGGCTTCTCCCGCAGTTATTTTACCAATATGTTCCGGAAATGCACCGGACAGTCCCCCCAGCAGTATCTGATGCAGTACCGTTTGAAAATCGCCTGCGCGCAGTTGAAGGAAACCGATCTCCCCATTCAAAAAATCGCGGAACAGGTTGGGTATGAGAATCAGATGGCCTTTTCCAAAATTTTCAAAAACGCCTATGGAATCAGCCCCACAGAGTACCGCCAGATGAGCGGCCAGTGATGGTCAGGAGGGTTTTTTATGCAAAATCAGCCCCTTTCCCCTGTCCCGCCCATGGGCTGGAACTCGTGGAATACCTTTTACGATCAAATTAGCGAGGAGTTGATCTGCGAAACGGCAGACGCCATGGCGGACAAGGGCCTTCTCTCCGCCGGGTATGAGTACCTGATTATAGACGACTGCTGGTCCATGAGAGAGCGGGACCAACAGGGAAACCTGACAGCGGATCCTGAAAAATTTCCCCATGGCATGAAGTACGTGGCGGATTACGTCCACGCAAAAGGATTCAAATTGGGCCTCTACGCCTGCTGCGGCGTCCGCACCTGCGCGGGCTATCCCGGGAGCTTTGAGCATGAGTTCCAGGACGCCGCCCAGTTCGCGGAATGGGGCGTGGATTACCTCAAATACGACAACTGCCACCGTCCCGCCAGTATTCCCTCCGAAATCCTCTGCCGCCGTATGGGTATGGCCCTGCGGAACTGCGGACGGGATATCCTCTTTGCTGTCTGCCAGTGGGGCACAGAGAACGTCCGGGAGTGGATTCGCTCCACGGGGGCGCAAACGTTCCGCTCTACCGTGGATATTCAGGACTCCTGGAAGTCCATCGAAAAAATCGCCCTGTCCCGGATAGAACACCCGTGCAGCGCCCCGGGGTGCTTCGACGATATGGATATCCTGGTGGCAGGGATGTACGGGCGTGGAATGAACCCGGAAACCTCCATGGGGGGCTGTACGGAGGAGGAGTACCGGACCCACTTTGCCCTGTGGGCCACGCTGGGCTCGCCCCTGATGATTGGCTGTGATGTCCGGACCATGCCGGAGGAGATCCTGGCGCTTCTCACAAACCGGGACCTCCTGTCCATCCATCAGGACCCGGAGTGCGGAAGCTGTTATAAGGCGGCGGTCTATGGCAATCCCGACGCCTTTGTGCTGGTAAAGCCCCTGCGGGGCGGCGATTACGCCCTGGGCTTCTTCAATTTCAGCGACGTGCCCGCAAACCTGACCTTGAATTTCTGGGACCTGGGCCTGTCCGCCGTCTCCGGACGCGGGCTTCGCTTTCACGACTGCCTTTCAAACCAGGATCCCGGGATTTTTACGGAACAGTTTTCCGTGAAGCTCCCCTCTCACGGCTGCGGTGTTTACCGCTGCCAGGTGGTGGGCCTATGACGAACTATCTCTGTATGCGCTGCGGCGCGGGGCTTACGGGGGACGCCATTGCCCTGCATAAAAAACTGATCTCCCGAAGCGCGGAGGAGTTTCTCTGCCTGGACTGTCAGGCGGAGGATTACGGTGCCGCCCGAGAGGACCTGGAACGGCTCATTGACTACTTTCACCGGACCGGAATCTGCCTCCTGTTCGCCAGATACGAGTGAGCGCCCTGTTAAAAAAAACACCCGGCTGCCCGTGGGACAGCCGGGTGTTTTTATGCCCTTTGCCGCAAATCGTCCACAATCTGCTGAACATGGGCGATCTCCTCCATGGAAAGTCCCGAGGCGTCAATGTGTTCCCCGGATTCCAGTCCCAACAGATAATCGGTGGACACGGAGAACAGGTTCGCCAAACGCACCAGCATCTCCACAGAGGGCTGGACATTATCCACCTCCCAGTTGCAGATACAGGACTTCGTCACCCCCAGTCGCTTTCCCAACTCCACCTGGCTCAT
>CAJOHW010000071.1 GCA_905234565.1 uncultured Oscillibacter sp.
AACCAATCCCACATCCGCAACTTCTCCATCATCGCCCATATTGACCACGGCAAGTCCACCCTGGCGGACCGTCTGCTGGAAAAATGCGGCGCTGTGGAACAGCGGCTTATGTCCGACCAGCTGCTGGACAATATGGACCTGGAAAAAGAGCGGGGCATCACCATCAAAGCCCGGGCCGTGCGGCTGCAATACCACGCCCAGGACGGCCAGGACTACGACCTGAACCTCATCGACACCCCGGGCCATGTGGACTTTCACTATGAGGTGTCCCGGTCCCTGGCCGCCTGTGAGGGGGCGGTGCTGGTGGTGGACGCCACCCAGGGGGTGGAGGCCCAGACCTTGGCCAACACCTATTTGGCCATGGAACATGAGCTGGAAATCCTGCCGGTGATCAACAAAATCGACCTGCCCGCGGCGGACCCCCAGCGGGTGAAACAGGAGGTGGAGGAGATCATCGCCCTGCCCGCCATGGACGCCCCGGAGATCTCCGCCAAACTGGGCATTAACATCGACGCCGTGCTGGAGGACATCGTGAAAAACGTGCCCCCTCCCGCCGGAAACCCGGATTCCCCCCTGAAAGCCCTGATCTTCGACAGCCAGTACGACAGCTACCGGGGGGTGATCGTGTATCTGCGGCTCATGGACGGGAAACTCCGCCGGGGGGGACAGGTGAAAATGATGGCCACCGGAGCGGTCTATCAGGTGGTGGAGTGCGGACACCTGCTGCCTCTGGGCCTGGAACCCTGTGAGGAATTGGAGGCCGGAGAGGTGGGGTACTTCACCGCCTCTATCAAAACCGTGGCGGATACCCGGGTGGGGGACACCGTGACGGACGCCGCCGCCCCCGCCGCCGAACCCCTCCCCGGCTATCGGCCCGTCCAGCCCATGGTCTACTGCGGCATCTATACGGAGGACGGCTCCCGGTATCCGGACCTTCGGGACGCCTTGGAAAAACTGCGGCTCAATGACGCCTCGTTGTCCTTTGAACCGGAGTCCTCCGCCGCCCTGGGCTTCGGCTTCCGGTGCGGCTTTTTGGGTATGCTCCATATGGAAGTCATCCAGGAGCGCATTGAGCGGGAATTCGACTTGGATTTGGTGACTACCCTGCCGTCGGTCATCTATGAGGTGACAAAAACCGACGGCACCGTGGTCCGGGTGGACAACCCCCACAATTACCCGGACCCCGCCTCCATCGAACACGCAGAGGAACCCTATGTAAAAGTCTCCATCATCACCCCCAATGATTTCGTGGGCAGTATTATGCCCCTGTGCCAGGACCGCCGGGGAGAGTTCCGGGATATGCAGTACCTGGACACCCGGCTGGTGGAACTGCACTATGAAATGCCCCTGAACGAGATCGTCTACGATTTCTTCGACACCCTGAAAGCCAGCACCAAGGGCTACGCCTCCTTAGACTATGAACTCTCCGGCTACCGCCCCAGCGAACTGGTGAAAGTGAACCTGCTCCTCAACGGCGAACAGGTGGACGCGCTGAGCTTTATCGCCCATAGGGACAAGGCCTATCCCCGGGCCAGGAAGCTGTGCGAAAAGTTGAAGGAGAACATCCCCCGGCAGCTCTTTGAGGTCCCGGTCCAGGCCGCCATCGGAGGACGGATCATCGCCCGGGAGACAGTGAAAGCCATGCGCAAAGACGTGCTGGCCAAGTGCTACGGCGGCGATATCACCCGGAAAAAGAAGCTGTTGGAGAAACAGAAAGAGGGCAAGAAGAAGATGCGCAGCCTCGGCAGCGTCCAAATCCCCACGGAGGCGTTCTTGGCGGTGCTGAAACTGGACGGATAAACAAAAAACACGTATCCCCGGCGCGTTTCGCGCCGGGGATGGTTTTTCACGCTTTTTCGCGCCCTCACCGGAAGGAGAACTGACGGCTCCGCTCTAAGGTCCGGCAAATCCGGGGCTTTAACTGGCCGTCCTCTACAATCAGCACCCCATACGACGGCGGATACGCCATGCCGATGCTGCCCGGGTTCATAAACAACACGTTCCCCCGCAGTTCCACCAGCGGCGTGTGGGTGTGCCCGAACAACAGCGCGTCCACGCCCTGACGCCGGACCTCCGCCTCCGCCTCCCGCAGTCCCTGTTTCACCCCCAGGGTATGTCCGTGGCACAACAGAATCCGCTTGCCGTCTACCTGTACCACCTGTTCCCGCTCCAAATTGTTCCGGTAATCGCAGTTGCCCGCCACCTGGAAGAGAGGCACCTCCGGAAATTCCTCCGCCAGGGACTGGGCGTCCCGCCAGCCGTCTCCTAAATGGAAGATCATGTCCGGCCGGACCTTCCTCACAGCCCGCACCATGCCCTCTACCTCGCCATGAGAATCAGACAGCACCAGAATTTTCATGCCTCGCCCCTCCCTTTCGCCCAGGACACTCTGGGACAGATTTAGTAAAAATATTTTAATTGGGGGCTATTATATCCGATACCACATTATTTTGCAAGGAAATTCAAGAAAAAAGAGTATAACAATCCTATGACAACCGCCGTCAAAATCGTAGCATTTGACGGGGATAAGCCCTGCCAGGGCCCCATGGGCGGCCCTCATACGCCCAAACAGAATATTTTTTCCGGGAATCTCTTGCAATTCGCCACAGGCGGGGCTATAATGAGAGCGGCAACGGCAGAAACTTCCGCCGGAGCCAAAAACTGAGGCAGATAAAGCAGAATGGCAAGGCGCGAAATGGTCGCAACATTCCGCGCCTCTATGCAGGAGACCCAACCTCCCGCACAGCAGAATTACTGCGCCCAAAACTCATTATAGCCGCAGTATCCATAAGTTTCAAGATCAAGTTCGTGGAAAAGCGGCAGGTTTCGACATTTTAACCAACTTGTCAGAATGAGTTGTGCGTACGTGCTTTCAGCGGTGCAGGGAACATCGGCCCTGCGCCGCTTTATTTGCCTCGGCGCAAGCGCGGAACCGGGGGACGGGGAAAAACCGCCGCATCCCCGTCCCTTCCGGGGCCCCTCCGCTGAGGAACAAGCTTTTTGCGGAAAAGGAGGAATTATGAACCGCACGAGAAGGAAAAAGATCTTGGCGTTTGCCATGGCGCTCTGCATGGCATTCACCATCCTGTACCCCGCCCCTGCGTCCGCTTTATCGCGGTCGGAGAAAATGCTGGTGGGGGAAACCAAAGAACTTAGGCACTACGCATCGTTCTCTTGGCTGACAGACTACTATTGGGAACTCACAGAGGGGAGCGGCGTTGTCCTGATTACCTCCGGTTCCACATCCCGCACCTGCACGGTTCAAGCTCTCGCGCCGGGGAAAGCGGTGGTAAAAGGAACCGCGGAAGGAAACCGAAACACTTCTTATACCCACACCTTCACAATCACAGTAGAGGAGGCCGAATACTCCGTCCGCTTGGACGCGAACGGCGGAACGGTCAGCCCCTCTAAAGTTAAGGTGACTGACGGACACACCTATGGAACGCTTCCCACGCCTGAGCGCAGCGGATATGTTTTTGACGGATGGTATACCAGCCAAACTGGCGGGATAGAAATCCGGAGCGATTCCACAGTGGATTTGGACGATGACGCCGTCTTTTATGCCCATTGGACGCAGATCCCCCAGCCGGTCAATCC
>CAJOHW010000072.1 GCA_905234565.1 uncultured Oscillibacter sp.
AACCCCGCCGCCCGATCCGTGTGTCCGGACCGGGCGGCGGGGTTTGCCTATCCCAAATCCCGGTGGTCCAGGGCCGCCAGGCCAATCCGGGCGGCGGCTTCAATCCGGTGGCGCTGGTTGTCGGAGACCGCCGCGTCCAAACGCTGGCGCAGGTCCTGTAAGAACAGCCCCCGCAGGGAATCCTCCCCGGTTCTGCTCCACAGGTCCTGGCGCAGACGGGTCCGGTCCCGCAGTTCCAGGGCGTAGAACCGGGATTCCAAGGCGGCGTGCAGGGCGGGCAGACGGACGCCATCCTCTCCCGTCTCCCCGGTGAGAAGAATCCGGTACAGGTCCGCGCTGGTGTCCGGCGGCAGAAGGGCGTCTAACGCCGCCCGGGGGTCCTGTCCCGTCACATCCGCCTCGAAAATCTCATAGCGGTGGGGGGCAAAGGGCACGAATTCCAGAGAGACGGGGCCGTCGTCATGCAAAGTGCCGGTGTAAAACCCTTTTTCCCCCAGTTCGTCGAACCCCCGGCCCTCTAAGCACCCGGGCCAGGCGCACAGGGTTTTCCCCTCCCGGCGTCCCCGCTTGTGGATGTGTCCCAGGGCCAGATAGGCAAGGCCGCTGTGGTCCGCGTCCTCCGGGGCAATGGGGTTGTAAGGACTGCGGGGGTCCAGTTCCCCGTGAAGGAGGCCGATGTGGAGCAGGCCGTCCTCCGGGGCGGTGAAGCCGTGGAGCAGGCCCGTGTTCTGTTCCGGGGCGGTGAAAGCCCCGCCGTGGACCGCCAGATTCCACTCCGGCACCAGGGCCGTCTCCATGGCGTTCCGGGTGAACACCGTCACGTTGTCCGGCCAGGACACGGCGGTCCAGGGACTGCCGGGGCCGTACCAGTCATGATTCCCCGGGGCGGCGAATACTTTTGCCCGCATCTGTCCCAGGGCCTGGGACAACTGCTCTCCGGTGTCCCGGTAGGGGGAGCCGCTGTCGAACAGGTCCCCCGCCAGGAGTACCAGGTCAATGTCATGGGCGTTGACGTACTCCGCCAGACGGAAGGCCAGTTCCCGGCTTTCCCGGCGCCGTTCCGCCGCCTGACGGGGACCCAGGGCGGCGAAGGCGCTGTCCAAATGGAAGTCCGCCGCGTGTAAAAAGCGTATCATCGATCCCGCCTCATTTGTTCCGCTTCATAGCTCTGCCTCATTCCCGGACCTCCACCCGCTCCACGGCGGTACACAGGCCGTTTTCGATGGTAAACACAGCTCCTTGCAGTTTACATGGCCCCTCCGCCGGGACGAACCGTCCCGGAAGTCCCCCCAGGAAGTGTTCCACGGACTGTTCCGGACGGATACCGATGACGGATTCCACGGGTCCGGTCATGCCCAGGTCCGTAATGTACCCGGTGCCCTTGGGGTACACGCGCTCGTCCGCCGTGGGCACATGGGTATGGGTGCCCCACAGGGCGGACACCCGTCCGTCCAGATAGTAGCCCATGGCCAGTTTTTCGCTGGTGGTCTCCGCGTGGAAGTCCACCAGGGTGATGTCCGCCTCCTGTTCTTCCAGCAGACGGTCCGCCGTGGCGAAGGGATCCGCCGCTTTCCAGTCCAGGAGACAGCGGCCGATGAGGTTCAGCACCTTGATCCGGTACTTTCCCCGCTCAAAGACGCCCCAGCCCCGTCCCGGCACCAGGGAGCTGAAATTGGCGGGCCGCAGCAGCCAGGGGGCCTGGTCCAAATAGTCCATAATCCGCTGTTTTCCGAAGGTGTGGTTCCCCAGGGTCACCACATCCGCCCCTGCGTCGTGCATCATACGGGCCTGCCGGGGGGTCAGCCCCACGCCGGAGGCGTTCTCCCCGTTTACCACCGTAAAGTGAATGCCCTTCAACCGTTTTAGAGGCTCCAGGGTCTGGACCAGCCAGGCAAGTCCCTGTTCCCCCACCACGTCGCCTATCGCCAATACCCGATACTCCATGTCCAATCCCCCGCGGTACGCTCACACATGAAAGCGGAAATAGATCATGTCGCCGTCCTGGACCACATAGTCCTTGCCCTCAATGCGGAGCAGTCCCTTTTCTTTGGCGGCGCTGACGCTGCCGCAGCGGCGCAGATCCTCATAGGCCAGCACCTCCGCCCGGATGAATCCCCGCTGGATATCCGTATGGATTTTTCCCGCCGCAATCGGGGCTTTGGTGCCCTTTCGGATGGTCCAGGCCCGGCACTCGTCCTTGCCGTAGGTCAGGAAGGAGATGAGGCCCAGGGTCTCATAGGAGCATTTGACAAGGCGGTCCAGTCCCGACTCCGTGACACCCAATTCCTCCAAAAACAGGGACCGCTCCTCCGCGTCCAGGGCGGCGATCTCCGCCTCCATCTTGGCGCAGATGGGTAGCACCTGGCTGTCCTCCGCCGCGGCGATCTGCCGGACCTGGGCGTAATAGGGATTGGCGTCCAGATGGGCGAAGCCGTCCTCATCGGTGTTGGCGGCATAGATCACGGGTTTCAGGGTCAAAAGATCGCTGGTCCGCAGCAGTTCGGCGTCGTCCTCATCGGCGGCGAAGGTCCGGGCGGGGTTTCCGGCGTCCAAGTGTTTCGCCAGGGACGCGAACAGCTCCGCCTCATGGGCGAACTTCTTATCCCCCTTCATGGCCTTCTGGGCCTTTTCCACCCGCCGCTGGACCATCTCCAAATCCGCCATAGCCAGTTCCAGGTTGATGATCTCGATGTCCCGGGCGGGGTCCGTGTTCCCCTCCACGTGGATCACGTTCTCGTCGTCAAAGCACCGCACCACATGGACAATGGCGTCCGTCTCCCGGATGTTGGCTAAGAACTTGTTGCCCAGTCCCTCGCCCCGGCTGGCCCCTTTTACCAGTCCCGCGATGTCCACGAACTCCACCACCGCCGGGGTTTTCTTCTCCGGCTCGTACAGTTCCGCCAGATGATCCAGCCGCTCGTCCGGTACCGCCACCATGCCCACGTTGGGCTCGATGGTGCAGAAGGGATAGTTGGCGCTCTCGGCTCCGGCGCTGGTGATGGCGTTGAAGAGGGTGGATTTTCCCACATTGGGCAGTCCTACGATGCCTAATTTCATGGCGCAAAACTCCTTTGCCGCGAAAATTCTCCCTGTATTCTATCATTGACCATAAGAAAACGCAAGCGCGGAAAAGGCGGCCCCGGAAAAGGGGCCGCCTTGCGGGCGGATTCCTGTTTTGGGACACGCCAGTTATCTCAACGGATTTGTTCGTAAGACGGGTTAATTATTGAGTTATGTTCGAGGCTTACTGCAAATTGAGTTTCACGGATTCAGG
>CAJOHW010000073.1 GCA_905234565.1 uncultured Oscillibacter sp.
CGAAAAGGGGCTGGACCTGTACGTCACGGCGGAACAGGACCGGCGGATCTATATGGAGATTCTGCGCGGGAAGATCCAAACGATACTGGGCGATTTGAACATCCAGGCGGAAGAGGTGATCTGCTGCCAGAAAAACGGACGGGAGGGCCGGATTTCCTATCAATTTGCGATGGAGCAATACAGTTGGAGAATGGAAAGAATTGCCGTTCCGAATTATGGCCGAGTCGCGTTTTGGGAGCTGATGGGGGAATTCTATCTGCATCCCCAAAAGGAAGTGGAGACTTACATGGAAAACAAAAGCATCTTTCATATTCAAAACGCCAATATTGTTCAGGCGGATCGAGTAAATCTGCGGGACATCGTGGCAGGGGCCGCGTCAGCGGATTGGAGCGATCCGGCGGCGGCGGAAAAAATCGCCGGCGCCCTTGGGAAAAAAGAGACGCTGGATCAAAAAACACTGGAAAAGCTGGTTCCGGCGTTGCGGGCCGTGGCGGACAATCCCCAGGTGAATTTCGGCGTACGGCAGAAGCTCGACACCATTTTGAAAAGCGTGGAAGGCCAGCCGGAGCAGACCGTGTGGGAGAAACTCCGTCCCTTCCTCAGCGATGGCAGCAACCTGACGAATATCCTGGCCCATGTTGTGAAGGCCGCCGGGAGCCTTGCGCCGTTTTTCGCGGGCCTTGCGGCGGCAGGCGTTGTGGGATGACTGGGTCCTGTACGGTCCGGGGGATCTGCGCTTTGAGGACCGTCCCGTGCCAACACCGGGTCCGGGAGAGGCACTGGTGAAAGTCCGGGCGGCGGGGATCTGCGGGTCTGATATCCCCCGGATCTTCACCACCGGGGCCCATGTCCACCCCCTGATCCCGGGGCATGAGTTTGCGGGAGAGGTGGCGGAGTGCCCGGAGGAGCCGTCCCTGGTGGGAAGGGCCGTAGGTATCTTTCCCCTGCTGCCCTGCAAAACCTGTCCCCAGTGCCGACTGCGGCGCTATGAGATGTGCCAGCGTTACGGCTATCTGGGCTCCCGGAACGACGGAGGCTTCGCGGACTATGTCCGGGTTCCGATTTGGAACCTGCTGCCCTTGCCGGAGGGCCTGTCCTTAGAGGAGGCGGCGTGTTTAGAGCCTCTGTCCGTGGCCATCCACGCCATCCGGCGGGCCGACATCACCCCGGAGGACAGCGTGACGGTGATTGGCCTGGGCACCATCGGCCTGTTTGCGCTCATGGCCCTGTCCGCCCTGGGGGTCCGGGACCTGGCGGCGGTGGGAAACAAGCCCTTCCAGCGGGAAATGGCGGCGTCCCTGGGCATCGGCGGGGCGCGGTACACGGAGTCCGGCGTCCCCCGTCCGGCGGACGCGGTGCTGGAATGCGTCGGAAGGGCGGAGACGGCGTCCCTGGCCCTGGAAGCCGCCGGACCGGGAGGCCGGGTGGTGCTGGTGGGGAACCCCCACAGTGATATGACCTTCCCCCGGGATCAGTACTGGCAGATTCTGCGCAAACAGCTGGCCGTCCTGGGTACCTGGAACTCCTCCTATTTCGGATACCCGCCTCCGTCCCAAAAAGACGACTGGCACAGGGCACTGGACTTGCTGTCCGGCGGAAAACTGGATCTCCGCCGTGCCGTCACCCATCGGTTCCCCCTGGCGGAACTGGACCGGGGCCTTGCCATCCTGCGGGATCGGACGGAGAACGCCGTGAAAATTATGGCGGTGATGGACTGACAGAACACGTAGAGAACACGCAGAGACGAGGTGAAGCCTGTGGGACCGGACGCTGCCGCCATTTTGGATACGCTCAGATGTGAGGATTCCTTCTATCTTTATGGCGCGCAAGTGGTGGCCTATGGGGCCTACCGGGCGATACAGGCCCTGTGCGGCAAGACGCCGGAGCGCTTTCTGGTGACGGCCCCGGAGGGGAATCCCACGGAGATGGACGGCATCGCCGCGGGGGTTCCGGAGGACGCCTGCCGGGACCTTCCGGTGGTGATCTGCGTGTCAAGCGTACTGCGGACCCCTATCCGGGCACATTTGGACGCTTTGGGATTCCGGCGCTGTCTGGACTGGACGGACAGTGCGGAGTTCGACCTGATGTCCGCCTTTTACGGGGAGAAGTTCCCCCTTCTGGACCGGAACGCCTCCTATCCGGCGGCAGACCTGGCCCTGTATGAGATCCGCCACCACCGGGACCGCCCGTTACAGAACCCGCCTCCTCTCCATCCCTGGGAGCATCCCATTCAGGCGGGAGCCGCCCTGACGGAGACGCGGATCGCGGATCTGACGGACTGTGAAGGGGATCAGATTTCCAGGCGGAATCCGGATTACAGCGAGATGACGGCGGCATACTGGGTGTGGAAGAACGCCCACAGCGCATGGAAAGGGATAGAACATTACAGACGGCATTTATCGGTGCGTTCGGACCAGCTGGGCGGCGGCATCGACGCGGTGCTGCCCCTGCCTTATCTGTGTTATCCGGACTTCTCCGCCCAGTGGGGGAGGTTTGTGTCCCCGGAGGTGCCGGAGGCGGTGCTGGGGGCTCTGCGGGTCCTGTACCCGGCGGAGGCGGACCGGTACGCGGCGGCTTTGGCGGAACCGTACCAGTACCCCTACAATCTGGTGTGTGCCCGGGAGACAGTGTTCGATGAATACTGCGCCTGGCTCTTCTCCGTGACGGAGTATTTAGAAACGCAAAAGATTCCGGGCCTCCAGAAGCCCCGGGCCATGGGTTACGCGGCGGAGGCCCTGACGGGACTGTATTTTCTCGTCCACCGGGATCGCCTCACCCTGCGGCACACGGCAAAGGAGATTTTCGCGTAAATCCGCGTAAAGTTTTTCTGTGATACTCCGCAAAACAAGTTTACAAGATTCTGACAGGAGGTATGTCGGCATGATCGCCCGTGCGGATTTGCACACCCATTCCACCGCGTCGGACGGGCAGTACCCGCCGGAGCGATTGGTGGAACTGGCGAAAGACAGAGGCATTGAGGTCCTGGCCCTG
>CAJOHW010000074.1 GCA_905234565.1 uncultured Oscillibacter sp.
CTTCTACCGGCTGGAAGAATATCAGGCATATTCCTGGACGGCCCACGGACGCTATCCCACCAATACGCCCGGCTGGTGGGGCGGAGCGCACCCCTTTTCCCTGCTGGACCGGACGGTGGTTCACAACGGGGAGATCTCCTCCTACGACGCCAACCGGCGGTTTATCGAGATGTTCGGCTACCGCTGTACCCTCCAGACGGACACGGAGGTTATTACGTATATCGCCGACTATCTGATGCGCAGACAGGGCCTGACACTGGAGGAGGCCGCTTCCGTGATGGCCGCGCCCTTCTGGTCCACCATTGCCCGGAAGCCGGAACGGGAGCGGCGGGAACTGGAATACCTGCGGACGGTCTTTCCCAGTCTCCTGATTACCGGACCGTTCTCTATCATCCTGGGCTTTACGGGCGGCCTGATGGCCCTGAACGACCGGCTGAAACTGCGGAGCATGGTGGCGGGCGAGAAAGGGGATCGGGTGTATATTGCCAGCGAGGAGGCGGCGATTCGGGCCATGGAACCGGACGCGGAGCGGATTTACGCCCCGGCGGGCGGCGAGCCGGTGGTGGTCACGGTGGAGGAGGGGGTGTTTTCATGAGCATCCAATGGGTTTATCCGGAATTTGAAGTCATTCGGAACAACGAGCGCTGCATCCGCTGTCAGGTATGTGCCAGACAGTGCGCCAATGAGGTGCATTGCTATGAGAAGGAACTGGACGCCATGATCAGCGATGAGAGCCGCTGCGTCAACTGTCAGCGGTGTGTCTCCCTGTGTCCCACCCACGCGCTGAAAATTGTCCGGTCCGACTGCCGCCTCCGGGAGAACGCCAACTGGAATCAGGACGCCATTCGGGAAATTTACAAACAGGCCCAAAGCGGCGGCGTTCTGCTGTCCTCTATGGGAAATCCCAAGCCGTATCCGGTCTACTGGGATAAGATTCTCATCAACGCTTCTCAGGTGACAAACCCCTCCATTGACCCCCTGCGGGAACCCATGGAGACGCGGGTCTCTCTGGGAAAGAAGCCGTCACAAGTGCGCAGGGAGGAAAACGGGCGGCTGAACTGCGCCCTCTCCCCGCAGATTCAACTCTCCATGCCGGTGATGTTCTCCGCCATGAGCTATGGTTCCATCAGCTACAACGCGCATTTATCTCTTGCGCGGGCGGCGTCGGAACTGGGAATCTGCTGGAATACCGGCGAGGGCGGCCTGCATCAGGATTTCTACCAGTACGGCCCCCACACGATTGTACAGGTGGCGTCCGGACGCTTCGGCGTTCATAAACAGTATCTGGAAGCGGGGGCGGCCATTGAGATCAAAATGGGACAGGGGGCGAAACCCGGTATCGGCGGACATCTGCCGGGGGCGAAGGTGGGACCGGACGTGTCCCGTACCCGTATGATTCCAGAAGGCTCCGACGCCATTTCCCCCGCGCCCCATCATGACATCTATTCCATTGAGGATCTGCGACAGTTGGTCTACTCCCTGAAAGAGGCCACGGCGTACCGGAAGCCTGTGATTGTGAAGGTTGCCGCCGTCCACAACATCGCCGCCATTGCCAGCGGGATTGCCAGAAGCGGCGCGGACATCATCGCAATTGACGGCTTCCGGGGCGGCACCGGCGCGGCGCCCACCCGTATCCGGGACAGTGTGGGGATTCCCATCGAATTGGCGCTGGCCGCCGTGGATCAGCGGCTCCGGGACGAGGGCATCCGCAACAATGTCTCTCTGGTTGTGGGGGGCAGTATCCGCTCCTCCGCCGATGTAGTCAAGGCCATTGCCCTGGGCGCGGACGCCTGCTATATCGCAACGGCGGCGGTTCTGGCGCTGGGCTGCCACCTGTGCCGGACGTGCCAGACCGGAAAGTGCAACTGGGGCATTGCCACGCAGAGGCCGGACTTAGTGAAGCGGCTGAATCCCAACGGAGGACGGGAACGTCTGGTGAATCTCATGACGGCGTGGAACCATGAAATCAAGGAGCTGATGGGCGGCATGGGGATCAACTCCATTGAGGCCCTGCGGGGCAATCGGCTCATGCTCCGGGGCGTGGGGCTGAACGAGACAGAACTGCGAATCCTGGGTATTTCCCACGCGGGCGAATGAGGGGGAAGCCATGAAACGAGTCTATGTCAATGAAGAGTGGTGTCTGGGCTGCCATCTCTGCGAGTATAACTGCGCCTT